>NZ_WTEW01000011.1:0-77165 GCF_009795865.1 Gilliamella sp. Pas-s27 | reverse complement strand
ACCGTTCGTACCGTACAGAGGTATTGGATTTATATCTTTTTAATAATCTGGAACAGGTAAGGAGAATAACCGAAGAATGGTTAACAATTTATAACACCGAAAGACCGCATGAGGCATTAAATAACATGACACTGATTGAGTATAAAACACTAAAACAAGCAGCTTAATTTTCTACGTGAGTTGTGTACTAAGTTTGGGATATTTACAATTTGTGTTGAGGCAAAAAAACTAGGTTTTGATGCTATATTTGGGTACGAAGTTGATCGACATTCAAAACTTGGAGAAAAATTGAAACAACCATGGTTATGTGTATTTTATGAATCTAAAATATCCTTACCTTATTGGATAAAGTAACTAACAAAATAACAATAATAGCATTAATTATTTTGTGTAACAAAAAGTATAACAAAATCTTAAAATTATAAAAATATAATTAAAATTCAATTAACTAATAAAAATGCATCATTGGGGTGTGGTTGGCTAAATTGTCTTTATTAGTCATGGTGGTTTTTCTTTTTATGTTTAAAATTCATATTATTATGTTTTTTTTGTTAAGGTTATTTCAAAACTTATCAAGTTTTATCATTAAATTGTATTTGTAACTGTAATAAAAGCTGTAATAAATTTTATTAAAAAGAATTTTGTCTTTTATGATTGTATCATTATATATGATCCCAAAAAGAAAAAGAGAGTCAATAAATCAATTTTATAGGATATAAAGTTATTTCTGTAAGTTGATTATTTTACTATAAGCTGTATAGTTTTTAAGAAGGATTAATGTTACAACATTATATTTTATTGCGTAATTTAATATTTCGCTTTATATTATTGCGAATAATCTTATTCTAGCTTTACACTAATCATTTATAAATATAATTTATGCAAAAAAAACGTCTTTCTTTGATTGTAGCTATTATTATCGTTATGGTTATAGTTATTATCTATTTTGCTAATCAACCTAGTACCATTATATTACAGGGTGAAGTTGAATCTAACCGTGTTGATGTCGCCGCTAGAGTACAAGGTCGAGTGATTCAATTTAATTATGATGTTGGGGATGATGTTAAAAAGGGGGATACGCTTCTTACTCTTTCAAGTCCTGCATTATTAGCTCAGCTTGCAACCGCTGAAGCACAATTAAATGTGGCAATAGCAAGTCGCGATACGACGTATAGTACTAGGCCAGAAACAATTGATGTGCAAAAGGCTCAATTAGATAAAGCAAAATCGGATTTAGCTTTAGCTCAAGCTAGTTATGACCGAATTAATCGTTTAGTCAAAAATGGAACGGTTTCAAAGCAAAACTATGATGAATCGTTTAATCAATATCAAGCAGCTGTCAAGGCTTATGAAGCAGCTAAAGCTAATCTGACATTGGCTGAAAATGGTAGTAGCATAGAACAGAAGAAATTAGCTGATACTCAAGTAGAACAATCAAAAGCTGCTTTAGCGCAAGTAAAAGCAGATGTTAATGAATTAACTTTGGTTGCTCCTATTAGTGGTCAAATTACGACTCGAGTTGCTGAAACAGGGCAGTTGTATAGCCCAGGAACTCCTCTTTATTCTATTATTGATTTAAACGATATTTGGTTTACTTTCAATCTTCGCGAAGATTTATTAGGAAATATTAAAGTCGGTGATAAGTTTCAGGTAAAAGTTCCTGCATTAAATAATCAAGTTATTGATGTTAAAGTTACGGTATTAAATGCTTTAGGTCAATATGCTAATTGGCAGGCGACTAAGGCAACCGGTGACTTTGATCTAAAAACCTTTGAAATGCGTGCAAAACCAATCAATAAAGTGGCAGGTCTACGTCCAGGAATGAGTGTTACCACAAAATGGCAACCTCATTAACATAATTAATCTGGTCATCTTACGCAAAAGGACGGCATTCATGTCTAGTTCGCTATTACAAGTGATTAGATGGGAACTGAGTAAATTAGTGAAACAACGATTTTTGTTTTTACTAGTTTTTATCTACCCTTTATTATTTATTTTTTTATTTCTTTATATGTACCATGCCGGTGTTATTACTCAGGTACCTATTGCTGTTGTTGATCAAGACACAACTAAATCATCACGTTTATTAATTCAACAGGTAGCTGCTTCTCCACAATTACAGGTGGCTAAACGTTATCAAGATCTTTCCTCTGCTAAACATGCTTTGATTAAAGGGGATGTTTATGCAGTACTTTTTATTCAGCCTCAGTTTGAAAAGGATCTTATAGCTGGACGCCAACCTGAAGTAGTCGCTTTTTATAATAATCAATATATGTCTGCTGGCACCATTATTTTTCGGGCCATGAGCACAGCATTAAAAACAGCTAATAGTCAAATTGTATTGCAAGGATTATTAGAAAATGGAGTTGCTTTACCTGTTGCACAAAGTCAAATGCAAACGGTTCCAACTAATTTACATCCATTATTTAACCCAACATTAAATTACCTATATACATTAATGAGTGGTTTAATCCCTACCATTTTGCAGATTATTATTATGATAGCAATGGTTACTAGTATCACTCGAGATCGCTTTGACGGAACAAGCTATCAAAAAACATTACAATTAGCTAATTACAACATTTTTACTTTTTTAGTAGGGCGCATTACTCCTTATTTTAGTTATTTTTTATTTTGCCTAATTTTATTTGATAGCATTTTAATCGCCTATTTTAACTTACCACTGAATGGATATTTGATGTTGCTTATATTCGGTGATATATGTTTTATCTTGACGTCATGTTTATATGGGATTTTTTTTGGGTTAACTGGTTCAACATTAGCGCAGGCATATGGTACTGCAAGTTTAGTTGCATCGCCTAGTTTTGGTTTTACAGGACTTATTTTCCCTCGTATTGCCATGAATACTTTTGCTTATGTTTGGGGGGCTTTATTACCCGTGACATGGTATATACAGATTCGCCTTGATCAAACACTCAGGGCACCAAATATGATGACTTCATTAGAACCATTTATTTATTTACTGATTCAATTCAGTATTGTATCAATGCTTATTATGCTTCATTTACGAAAAATTCGTAGGCGGTTAATATGATTAAATCTTTACTATTAATTTCCTATGATGAATTAAAGCGAATATTTCAAACCAAAGCGATACTTAGTGTTATGTTTTTGGGAATATTTATCTATTTCTTTTTTTATCCTCAACCTTATTTACATGAAGCGATACGTGATGTTCCTATCGCTGTTATTGACCAAGATAATACTAATTATAGCCGAGAGCTAGTTAGGCAGATTGATGCAAATAAATCTATTGAAACAGATTTGCACATTACAGATTTACAGACAGCTAAAAAACTGATTGAAGAGCGTAAAATATATGGTGTAGTATTGATACCTTATCGTTTTCAGCAACATATTTTAGCGGGGAAAACGAGTACTGTTTTATATTATGGCGATGCTAGTTATATTTTGATTTATAGTAATGTGGCAACGGCTATTAATACTGTAGCTAGTAATTTTGGTGCTAAAATTTCGATTTCACGCAAAATAGCTCAAGGCGTTGATCCTGCTGTTGCAACAAGTAATGTTTCGCCTTTTAGCACTCAGCTGATTAGTTTATTTAACCCGCAATCTGGTTATGCAACTTATATTATTCCAGCTGCCTTTATTTTGATTTTATATCAAACATTACTTATTGGTAGCATATTATGTCGTTTATTCAGCAAAAATTCTGATTTTGAAACAACATTTATTAATAAACAAAGTAATGCTACATCTTCAGCGCTATTGCTACTTTCAGGTAAATTGTTCACTTATTTAGTACTTTATTTGATCTATTTTATTATCTATACCGTATTTGCTAATTATTGGTATAACTTGCCACGCTTAGGTAATATCTTCGTTTCCTTGTCGTTTATTATTCCTTTTATTTTTTCTACGGCGTTATTAGGTAAAGTGGTATCACATTTTGTTCATACAGTTAGTGATGTTTTTTGTTTAATTATACCGTCAAGTATGATTATATTTTTTGTTACTGGACTATCTTGGCCAAAAGAATTGATGCCTTCGTTGTTCCAGTTAATTGATTATATATTTCCAGCAGTACCCGCTATTGTTGGTTCTGTAAAAATTAATCAAATGGGTGCAAGCTTTTCTGAGTTTAGTCAGCAATATTGGCATTTGTGGGTATTGACGATTATCTATTTTATTATCGCCTTTATTTTAGAAAAACGTTATATCAAGAAGACGTTTGTTATGGATGTTAATAAAAATAATTAATAATTGCTGTTAAAAAGTAATTCTTTTTTTATCTGACTAAAAATAATTATCAGTTTAGTATTAAAAATACTTTTAACTAAAGTGTGATTAGGAAGTTTTATAAACTGATGAGTATTTCATTTAATATAGTGCAAGGGACATTAGACGAACTTGATGATATATCATTACTTTTTTCTGAATATTGAGAATTTTATGGTATTAAAAGTTGTTATTCTGAATCAAAGAGATTCATTAGAGAAAGATTGATCAACAATGATTCAATAATTTTTCTTGCTTACGATAATAAAATAGCATGTGGTTTTACACAGCTATATTTTTCTTATTCTTCTTTATCCATATCACCAACTATAATTTTAAATGATTTATATATTATAAAAAGTTGCAGAAGGCATAATGTTGCAACTCAATTAATGGAAAAAGTAAAAAATTTTGCAAGTAATTCTGGATATAGTGGCATTTTATTATGTACATCAGTCGAAAATTACAAAGCAAGAGCTTTGTATGAAAAATTAAATTATAAAATTGATGAATAGTTTGTTTATTATTTTTTAAAACTACATGAAGAATAATATAAAATTTCATTTGAGCAGGACTAATTAAGCATAGTCTTTAATGGCTATGTAGGGGGGATTAGTTTTTGTGTTGTACATTTTTTTATTTATTTTTTGGTAAAGGTTTAGTGTTTAAATTTATGATACATAGTTATAAGTATAAAAATTTTGCGTTGTTCTTGAAGGATAAATGGTAACACTATATCATAGCCAATCTTAAAGGCTTTATTCTCTAAAATAACAAATAATTGAGTCCTCATGTTAATTAATGCTAAAACTATTCTTGATAAATTAAACCCACATAATAAAGTAAATTACGATTCCGTTTTAAAAGAGGTGATTACTGATTGGCAATCGACAGCTGTTCGCCCCAAACTGTTGATTCATAGTTGCTGTGCTCCTTGTAGTACATATGTTTTAGAGTATTTAGCACAATATGCTGATATTACGATCTATTTTGCTAATTCTAATATTCATCCTCGTGTTGAATATGAATATCGTAGCGTGGTGCAACAAAAGTTTATTACTGATTTTAATCAAAAAACAGGCAATAACGTTCAGTTTTTAGAAGCTCCTTATCAGCCTGCTGAGTTTATTAAGCAAGTTGAACATTTACGAGATGCTCCAGAAGGGGGAGAACGGTGCCATCTCTGTTATAAAATGCGTTTAGATTTGGCTGCTATTAAAGCGCAAGAGTTAGGTTTTGACTATTTTGCCAGTGCATTAACATTAAGTCCTAAAAAAAACAGCCAAAAAATTAATGAACTAGGATTAGAAATTCAAGAAATTTTTTCGGTCAATTATCTGCCTTCTGATTTTAAAAAAAATAATGGCTATAAACGTTCTATCGAGCTTTGTAAAGAGTATGATGTTTATCGGCAGTGTTATTGTGGCTGTATTTTTGCCGCTAAAGCACAAGGTGTTGATTTAAAAAATGTGATAAAAATAGCTAAACAAGGATTAGCTAAAGAAATTTAAATAAGGATTTCCTGTGTTATCAATTTATCAATTAAAGCCGAAGTTTCAAGCACGACTACGTCCTTATGTTGATCGTCTTTATAAGGCTAATATTACAGCTAATCAAGTAACCTTGATTGCCTGTTTGGGATCTGTCATGATTGCTTTTATTGTTGGAATATTGGCATCATATCAATGGATTTTTTATCTTATTCCAATATGGATGTTTATCCGTATGGCACTCAATGCTATTGATGGTATGCTTGCAAGGGAATATCATCAAAAATCAAATTTAGGTGCTTATTTAAATGAAATTTGTGATGTAATTTCTGACAGTGTGCTATTGGTCACTTTTACACAACTTCAAGAAGTAAATAACAATTTAGTTATTTTTTTGATTTTACTATCCATTTTAACGGAATATAGTGGCATTTTAGGTGTCATGATTGGAGCATCAAGGAGATATGATGGACCAATGGGTAAAAGTGATCGAGCTTTTGTCTTTGGGGTGATAAGTTTAGGTATTGCAACTTATTTATTACCTTTAATGTGGATTAATACGTTATTCTGGATCATCAGCTTTTTACTTATTTATACTGTCATTAACCGAGTTCGAAAAGGCATGCAAGAAACGCAAAAATAACGAGGAAAAATTATGCGTCAACAGCAACAAAAAAGTTTTATTAGCCATGATGGTTGTCGGTTGTTTTATCGCTATTGGCCTGCTACTGATAATAATAAAGGTCTTTCTAAAGCAATTGTTCTTTTTCATCGAGGGCATGAACATTCTGGGCGCATGGCTCACTTGGCTGACGAACTAGAACTACCTGATTATCAAATATTTGCTTGGGATGCTAGAGGAAATGGTCTATCGGAGGGTGATCGTGGTGATGCTCTCAATTTTGCAACGTTAATTAGAGATGCAAACTGTTTTATTGAACATATTAAACAAACTTATTCGCTTTGTTATGAAGATATTGCCATTATTGCCCAAAGTGTTGGGGCTGTCATTGCCTCGGCATGGGTACATGACTATGTGCCCAATATTCGTGCTTTGGTATTAGCTTCACCGGCCTTTAGTGTAAAATTATATGTACCATTAGCCATATCTGGTTTGAAATTGCTGTATAATTTAAAAGGTAATTTTTTCGTTAACAGCTATGTTAAACCTAAATTGTTGACGCACGACGTTGAACGTGCTGAATCATTTACTCAAGACCCATTGATTACTCGACCAATATCTGTTCGATTACTCCTTGATTTATATGAAGTGTCTGATCGTATTGTTAAAGATGCCAATGCCATTAATATTCCAACGCAATTATTAGTTTCAGGCTCGGATTATGTAGTAAAACGTAAACCGCAAAAACAATTTTATGACAATTTAGGTTCTGAACAAAAAGAGTTTCATGTGTTGCCTGGCTTTTATCATGATACTTTTGGTGAAAAAGAGCGAAAATTTGCAATCGATCGTGCAAGGCGATTTATTCTAGGATCTTTTGCCAATGAACCTAAAATTCAGTCATTTACTAATGCCGATATGCTTGGTTACACAAGACAAGAAGCAGATAATTTATCCTTACCGCCATCAGGTTGGATTAGACCTTTATATTGGAAATTTATTAAAGCTAGTTTAGCATACGCTAGCCGACTTTCGGATGGGATAAAATTGGGCACGACAATAGGGTTTGACTCGGGAGGCTCATTGGATTATGTCTATCGTAATGAACCGTCTGGTACCTCAAAACTAGGGCGTTTTTTAGATTATGTTTACTTACAATCTATCGGATGGAGAGGTATCCGTCAACGAAAGACACACCTTGAAGAACTATTAAAACTCGCTATCAATCAACTTCACGAACAAAATAAGCCTGTCGATATTGTTGATATTGCCGCAGGGCATGGTCGTTATATTTTAGAAACGATTAACCAACTCGCTAATAAACCCAATTCGGTACTATTACGAGATTATAGTGATATTAACATACAAGATGGCCAAGCATTAATAGAGGAAAAAGGATTAACTGATATAGCCCGTTTTGAAAAAGGTGATGCTTTTAATCGTGAACAGCTAGCCCAATTATCACCACAACCAACATTAGCTGTTGTTTCTGGCTTATATGAATTATTTAGTGATAACCAGTTACTGCGTGCATCTTTGTCAGGTTTAGCTGATTCAATCGCTGAAGGTGGTTATTTAATTTATACTAATCAACCTTGGCACCCACAACTTGAATTTATAGCAAGAGCATTAACATCACATAGAGATGGACAACCTTGGATTATGCGCAGACGTACCCAACTTGAAATGGATCAACTTGTCGCAGACGCTGGGTTTAAAAAGATCACTATGCGTATTGATCAGTGGGGGATTTTTACCGTATCACTGGCTCAACGAATTAAATAATAAAGAATGTATGAGTTAAAATATTGCTTTAATAAGCTAACTGCTTATAAATTAGCATGGTTAGTTGGTTTAACCGTTTTCTTTTTTACTAGCTATAATTTTGCTAATGAACTTACAGCGATGCGAAGTGATGTAGGCAGTTTAGTTTTTGAATGGGAACACTCAATACCTTTATGGCCTTGGACTATCATACCTTATTGGTCAATAGATCTTATGTATGGATTAGCCATTTTATTAGCTGGTTCTTATTCAACTCTTAAAAAGCTTGGTTTTAGACTTTTTTCTGCTCAGATTATTTGTATTTTTTGTTTTTTAATCTTTCCACTTAAATTTAGTTTTGAACGCCCACCATTAGACGGTTTTTCTGGAGTATTGTTTGATGTTTTAATGGGATTTGATAAGCCATTTAATCAAGCACCTTCATTACACATCACATTACTTATCATTTTATGGCAGTTTTATGTTAATTATTTACATACCAAGCTTGCTCGTTATATTTTGCATGTTTGGTGTCTCTTAATAGGCGTGTCAGTATTAACAACTTGGCAACACCATTTTTTTGATATTCCAACTGGATTATGGGTTGGCTGTTTTTGTATTTGGTTATGGCCAGATAACAACTTATCGCCATTAAAAAATAGACAACTAGCCAAACACTATGTTTGGGCTAGTATCTATTTTATATTATTTTTGTTATTTCTGAGTTTAGCAATCTACTTTAATGGATGGTGGCTTTGGTTGCTTTGGCTTTCTGCTTCCTTATTTTTGGTTTGTGTCAATTACTTATTTGTTGGTGCAATAGGATTTCAAAAGCAGACTAACGGACATTTTAATCTTGCCACTACGATTTTATATTTACCTTATTTTATAATCATGTGGATCAATTCACGATTATGGACATTTAAAAATGAATCAGCCGATTTAATTTATGATAATGTTTATTTAGGACGGATACCCTCTAACAATACATTACGAAAATATTCTTGTTTCTCGATTGTTGATCTGTGTGCTGAATTACCTATAGGATGTGTTTCTGGTAATTATTGCTCAATTCCAGTGTTAGATATGACACCACTAACTATTGAACAATGTCAGCAAGCCTCTAAAATGATTGAGCAGTATCATAAACAAGGAAATGTACTCGTTTGTTGTGCATTAGGTTATTCGCGTAGTGCAACAGCAGTAATTGCTTGGCTATTACTAACAAAAAGGGCTTCTAACCTTGATGATGCTATTACGAAAGTCAAGTCAAACCGTCATTCAGTCGTTATTACAACTAAACAACGTTTAATTTTATCAGATCTATTTTTACAAATACAAAAAGGAAACCTATGCTAGGTTATAACAAAACAAAATCACCTAAAATTATAAATCAAACTACACTGGTGATATTTTGTAGCTTATTGGAAATGAGTAAACAATTTTATATTTTTTCATTAGCTATAACGATAATAACATTATGTTTTGGATTGATAGCAAGTTGGTGGATAGGTTCATTGTTATGCGTTATTGGTTGTCTTATCTGCTTGTTGATGGGGTTAATTAGCAAATATTATGCCCTACGTATTGAATTTGATAAAAAGCTGTTTGATTATTTAGCCACTAATGTTGATCAGTTACCAAATAAATTAATGGAATTAGATGAGGCATTACAGCAATTAAATTTAATTAACACCAATCAATTCCCTACAAGATCGATTATTGAACGCCAAAAAGGAACAATAAAATTATTAAAAAAACAAATTTTTTGGTTTATTTTACAAATACTACTATTAGTTGGAATATTAATCAGTGGAATGATTCGTTTTGGTTAAATAGTTAACTTTATAATTGATTTAAGTTTATTATACTGCAAATGTAATTAAGGGGAAAACAATGTCTGATTATCAACGTGATACTTTATTATTGTTTGTGGGTATAGGTGTATTACTCATTATTGCATCAATAATAGGCTTACAACTAAAAAAACGTATGAAAAGCCCAAATAGTGTCATTGATAATTTAAATACTCGCATTAATTCATGGTGGGTAATGGTAGTAATCATTGGCATTGCATTTTTATTAGGTAAATTGGCGGTTATTTTTCTATTTTTCCTAGCATCATGTATTGCCCTGAGAGAATTTCTTACCTTAACTTCAGCTAATGGTTATGATAATTATGCTTTAATGTTTTCTTATTTTATTGCTTTGCCTTTACAATATATTTTAGTGGCTGTGTCTTGGTACGGACTATTTAGTATTTTTATTCCTGTTTATGGTTTTTTGTTATTAGCTATTTTGGCAGCAATCACAGGCTCAACGCATAATTTTCTAGAAAGAACAGCTGAAGTTCAATGGGGATTAATGATTACTGTTTATAGTATCTCTTGCGTGCCGGCATTATTAGCATTAAACATTGAACATTACCAAGATCGTAATTTACTTTTGATTGCTTTTTTAGTCTTGGTTGTCGAACTTTCAGATGTCTTACAATATGTTTTTGGTAAATTATTTGGTAAACATCCTATTAGCCCAAATTTATCACCATCAAAAACCATTGAAGGTTTTATTGGGGGAGTGTTATCGGCAAGTTTAATCGGTGCTTGTTTATTTTGGATAACACCTTTTACTTTTATTCAATCGGGTTTGATTTCGTTGATGATTACTCTACTTGGATTTTTTGGAGGACTTGTCATGTCAGCAATAAAACGAGATAGAGGTATCAAAGATTGGGGAAAAATTATTGGTGGGCATGGTGGTGTGCTTGATCGTTTGGACTCTATCTGTTTTGCTGCACCAATTTTTTTTCATATTGTGCGATATTATTGGACATAACTTGTCTAAAATGCCAGTAATTAAAAGTATTGTATAAAAATCATAACTAAAAAAGAGAAAAATTATTTAATTTATGATATAAATAGAGTCATTGTATTAACGTTAAGATATAAATAAGGACTTTATTATGTTAAAAGAAGAAATGGTAGTAAAAAATTCAACTGGTCTTCATGCTCGCCCTGTTACGGCACTAGTTAAATTAGCTGGTCGTTATAAATCATCAATTGAACTTGTTTACAATGATAAAGCAATCAAATTAAAAAGCATGATGGGTTTACTTGGTGCTGGCGTTAAAGGTGGTTCAACTGTTGAAATCATCTGTGATGGTGAAGACGAGCAAGCAGCAATGGACGAAATTCGTGAATTATTTGCTACTGGTTTTGGTGAGTAATTGCAACCTTAGTTTAGCTAATAATTATTTTTTAGATTTGATTCCGTCGACTTATGTCGACGGAATTGTTTTTTGAAAGGCGTAACTAGATACTTTTAAGTAGACCTAATTTAAAAAGATTAAATTAATCTTTAATTATTGAATTCAATTCTTTATGATCAATAGACGGCAACATTTTGGTAAAGCCTTTAGTTAGATAAATTAAATAAATAAATCCAATTGCTAACCAAACCAAACCAACAATCATTGCAGTCGCATCAAGGCTTGTCCACAACCATAATGAAAGCAAAACGCCAATTGCAGGTAATAGTCCATACTTAAATAGCATTGATGCTGTTTTTGCATTATTACCACCAAGGTAGCTTTTGATCACACATAAATTGACAAAAGTAAAAGCTACTAATGCGCCAAAGCTTATCATTGAAACCACTAAACTAAGATCTAATACTAATGACAGCAATGAAAAGCAAGCAACAAAGATAATTGATAAATAAGGCGTTCTAAAGCGTGGGTGAATTTTATAAAAAATCTGTTTAGGTAGCACCCCTTCACGTCCCATTGCATAGAAAATCCGTGACACGCTAGTTTGCGCAGTCATTGCTGATGCAAAAACACCCGTTAAATAGGCTGCTTGGAAGAAATTATACATAAAATCACCGCCTAATTGGCTGATTTTACCAACTTGACGAACCACTTCTAAACTTGCAGTATCTTTGTTATCAGTAAAATCAGTCCACATTGGGTAAGCTAAGTGAGCACAATAAGAAACCACTAAAAAAATACAACCCGCAATTAACACAGTCCATATAATGGCTTTTGGTAGTGATTTTTGTGCATCATTAGACTCTTCGGCTAGGGTTGCAATAGCATCAAAGCCCAAAAAAGCAAGACATAATATTGCTGCACCAGACATTAAGCCACTAAAATCGCTGGCATTAACTTGCAATGGTTTCATCATTGCTTCAGGAGTTAAATCCACATTAGTTAAACTCAAAAATATAAATAACCCGATAAAAACCATTTGTACAATGATTAAGGTAAAGTTTACTGAATTAATCAGTTTTATACCAAGGTAATTTAAAAAGCTAACACTAATAAGCGAACCCAATACAAAAACATAAGCAGGAATGCT
The DNA here is from genome assembly GCF_009795865.1 of Gilliamella sp. Pas-s27. Taxonomy (NCBI): domain Bacteria; kingdom Pseudomonadati; phylum Pseudomonadota; class Gammaproteobacteria; order Orbales; family Orbaceae; genus Gilliamella; species Gilliamella sp. Pas-s27. The sequence goes on along the minus strand of NZ_WTEW01000011.1, from coordinate 64,671 downwards.
TGGAAATGCTTCATTAAGATAAATACCTAAAACCAAATAATTTAATATTGGCAAAAATAGGTAATCAAGGATTTGTGCCCAGCCCACCAAAAAACCAACTTTTCCACCAAAAGTACGTTGTACATAAGAATAAGCAGAACCAGCAATAGGTAGCTTATTTGCCATACGACAATAGCTTAATGCAGTGAAAAAAATCATAGCAAGGGTGATGATATAGGCTATAGGTAAGTGTCCATTACTGGCAACAGTGACTTCCCCATAAGTGGTAAAGATCCCTAAAGGAACCATATAAGCTAAACCAAATGCAATTAATGCAGGTGTGGTTAAAACTCGTTTCATTTTTATTGCGGACATGACTTACTTTGCTCCTCTGTCCCAAAAAACAATAAAAAACTACTAAGTATAGTTTTGCCTTTTTACCCGCTTAAAGCGGCAGGGAATTCTGACATATTATGATAATTATGCAAGTTAATTTTTAGTAAAATAGTACTAAAACGGGCGAATTATAAACTTTAAAATGTATTACTTGGTATTTCAGGGCGATTTAATTTAAATGGGATACTTAAAACATGATAAGTTTTAATTTTCATATTTGTGATCCAAATCTATTATTTTCTAAACAAAATAAATGTCAGCATAAATAAATTTTTGTATATTGAACATACAAAGCAAAATAAAATTAATTTGTTTTGGATAGTTATCATTAATTAAAGAGAGTCTATTTATGCAGTCAATTCCTGTTTTATCGGTTGATTTGACTAGTGATGTTACTAATCAAAAATCTTCCGTTATTAATTTAATGGCTAAAGCTAGCCAAGTTTATTTAACAAATGTTAAAAGTTTTTTTGATGATGTGATGGCTCATGAGCAGGAAATGGAAACAGATATGTTACCAGATATTGCTTTGCCTCATGCCAAAAGTACAGCAGTTAATTCGCCATTTATTGTTGTCGGTAAATATATTGATGGCATAGTTTGGAATAATGATAATAAAGTCAAATTAGTAATTTTAATTGGTGCGCCAGAGCATGCTAATAAAGAACATCTATCTATTATTGCTAAATTAGCATCAAATTTAGCTGATGATGATTTTATTCAGGATTTACTTAACAGCGATATTCAATTTGTAGCTAATAAAATCAGAGGATTATATGAGTAAAAAAAAGATTGTTGCGATTTGTGCATGTACAGCTGGCATGGCGCATACTTATATTGCCAAACAAAAAATTGAAAATGAAGCCAAAAAACGTGGCTGGGATTATAAGGTTGAAACACAAGGTGCTGCTGGAATTGATAATCCATTAACCGAGCAAGATCTTAAAACTGCGGATGTTATTGTATTAGCTACCGATATTTCAATCGAAAATGCTGATAGACTGGAACCTTATAAAAATATCATTAAAGTTAGTACTGGTGAAGCTGTAAAAAATACCGTTACAATTTTTAATAATGCGGATCAAATATCAACCAAAGAGGTTAAAGATAGTATAGGTAAAGAAATATTTAGAGCGTTAAATACAGGTATCAGTAAATTTTTACCAGTCATCATCGCATCAGGAATACTTTTTTCAATTGTGTTAATGACAGGCGATGTTACTAATGGCGACATCTTACCAAGTAATCAATTTTTTGTCGATTTAAAACAGGTTGCACTATATGGTTTTGCCATGATGGTACCCGTACTAGCAGCCTATATGGCTTATTCCATTGGGGGGAATGCAGCTTTAGCGCCTGCATTTATTATGGGATATGTAGTGAATAATCCAATTGGTGCTAATCAAGTCAGCACCGGTTTTATTGGTGCAATGATATTTGGTATCTTAATTGGTTATTTTGTTAAATGGTTTAAAACGGTTAAAGTTCATCCTGTGATAGAGTCGATTATGCCAGTAATGATTATTCCAACAGTAACTTTATTGGTTATGGCTCCCATTTATATTTATGGCTTATCTTATCCTCTTGTTTGGTTTGTTAAAGCTATGGTGGCTACTTTAAAAGGTATGTCTGAGGTAAATGCAGCATTTCTAGGTATTGGCATTGGTATATTGGCCGCGTTAGATATGGGTGGACCATGTAGCAAGGCTGCCACAGCATTTACATTAGCGGCAATGGCAGAAGGCGTTTATGGACCAAATGGTGTGTTTCGTATGTGCTGTGCTATTCCACCATTAGGATTAGCGGTGTCATCATTGATAGTATCAAGATCTAAATATACCAAAGAAGAAAAAAAATTTGGTATTACAGCGTTCTTTTTATCACTAGCAGGAATAACAGAAGGTGCTATTCCGTTTGCTGCCAAAGACCCTAAACGAGTTATCATTGCAATTGTGGTTGGTACTGCGATAGCAGGTATGCTAGGTATGCTAAATGGTATAGATTCGCTTGTTGCATTTGGTGGTTTAGTGGCATTAGGTGGAGTCACTAAAGGTGCAATGTGGTATGTCATTGACATGTTTATAGGTGCGCTTATTATCGCAGCTATTTTACATTTCACTAAAAAAACAGCTGTTGAGAGCGAAGTAAATACGGAAGTTGAATGATAACAGGTAATTACACTGGCAGTAACTGCCAGTGTAATGATTTACAGCTTTAAAAAACAGAAAAGTTAACCGTGTATTTTGTATTATTGTTGATAAACTGTTTTCCCGCCAACGATAGTGGTTAGTACTTTCACATTTTGAATATCAGTTGTTGGAATAGTAAATGGATTACGATCTAAAATAATTAAATCCGCAAATTTTCCTTTCTCGATTGAACCAATATATGCCTCTTGTTTTAGAACATAAGCCGCATTGATTGTTGCGCTACGTAATACTTCGGTAATGGTTAAATTGCGATCACTGTCTAATCGAGGATGTTCGGCATCGATTTGTCTGGTCATGGCAATTTGGAAATCATACCACTCATTTAATGGATCAATTGGCCAATCACTTCCAAATGCGCAAGTTACACCTGCATTTATATATTGTCCGTGAGCTTCTAAACCGTTATAACGCTCAGGACCAAATAATGTCTTATATTGTTCGATCATCGCTGAGCTACAGCCGGCCCATTGGAACGAGAAAACTACACAAGCGTTCAATTGCTGATATCTAGTAAATTGATGTGACGCACTAAGCTCATTATGAGCAGTACTTGGACGTATGTCTGCATTAGGCAATGCTTTACGCATTTTTTCAATGGAATTTAAAACAACTTCAATCGCACCTTCACCTACTGTATGCATATGTGGATGAAACCCTGCTCGAGATGACTCAAGAATTAAAGCATCTAGCATCTCAGTAGAATAATAAAGATCACCATAACGATCTTTTTCATTTTCAAGCAAATAGGGTTTTAATAGCCTTGCAGTCATTAATGGTGCTTGCATTACACCGTCAACAAACAACTTAGTATGTGAAATTTTGATTCCTGGTTTTGGTTGCCAGTTTTTATCGTCATAACGTGCTGCAAATTGCTTTACTTTGTTAATAACATTTGGGATATCTTCAATTGATGATACATCATCTGGTGGTAGTTCACGAGCACCAAATAAGCGGACAGATAGCTGGTCTTGTTGCTGTAGTTTTAAAAAAGCATCGGCTTGAACTTCTGTAATTCGGGCATCCATAACTGCCGTGACACCTTGCTTATTGAGTTCCGCTTGCGATAGTTTAGCAATATTTACAGCTTGCTCATCGGTAAGTTTAGATATGCTATCAAATGCTCGCATAGCTGGCGCATCTTCTAAAATGCCGTTAAGTTCGCCATCTTCAGTACGACCAATTTTACCATCAGTTGGTTCAGGTGTATTTCTATTTAGTCCAAATTTTTCTAAAGCAATGCTATTGGCAACTAACGTATGGCAATCGTTTGAAAATAAAATAACAGGGCGTTTTGTATTGAGCTTATCAAGGTCAAAGCGTGTGATATCGGTGCCAATTGGCAAAACTTCTTGTCGTAACCAACCTCGAACTTGTAGCCAGTGATTATTATCGTTTATAGAATCCTTATCTAAATATTGTTGTATAATGGCTAAAGTATCATCAATTGTTAAGCTTTGATAATTCAAATTACATGATGATAATTGCATTCCTCCCCAAAAAGTATGCAAATGCGAATCAATGATACCCGGCATCATGGTTTTACCTTGTAAGTCACAAATGATCGTATGATTATCGACATATTGACTGCTATTTATTTCTTGCGTGGTGCCTGTTGCAATAATATAACCGTTTTCGATTGCTACAGCTTGGCAAACAGTGTCTTGCTTGTCAGCTGTATAAATATAGCCATTAATGTAAATAACATCCGCTTTAACCATGATTAATGATTCCTTAAAATAAAGATCGAAATGAAAAGTGAACGATAGCAGATTTATAAAAAATTTGTCAAATGCAATAATTTTCTTTATTGTGTGCCGAGATTATGCTAAAACTAGTTTATTTGTTACAGCGTCACAAGGTGAGTCAGTGAAATATCAGCAATTAGAGAACCTTGAATGTGGTTGGAAGTGGCACTATTTAGTAAAAAGGCATCAGGACGGTGAACGTATTACACGGCATGTTGAAAACAGTGCAGCTGAGCATGCTGTGAATGAATTATTGTTATTACAACATAATCCAACAGCAGTTATTGATTGGATAAAAGCACATTTAAATCCCGATTTAGATAACCGTATGAAGCAAACTATTCGGGCAAGACGAAAACGGCATTTTAATGCAGAGCAACAAAATACACGGAAAAAGTCTATCGATTTGGAATTTTTAGTTTGGCAACGACTTGCTAATTTGGCTAAACGCCGAGGTTGTACGTTGTCGCAAACAATTACACAACTAATTGAAGATGCTGAGCAGAAAGAGCAATATGTAACAAAAGTATCAACAATTAAAGATGATTTGCTGTCGATGCTTGATGTGAAGCAAAACAGTAAATAACGTAAATTACAGGATAAATAGGTTTAATTATGGGAAAATCCCTTGTTATTGTGGAATCACCAGCCAAAGCTAAAACGATTAATAAATATCTTGGTAAAGATTTCGTGGTTAAATCAAGTGTAGGTCACATTCGAGACCTACCTGTGAGTGGTAGTAACCAACGAGCTGAAAAAACTGCAAAAGATACAAAAAATAAAACCGAGAAAAAGGTTAAACGTTCAGAAAAGCAGATCTTAGTTGATCGTATGAGCGTTGATCCTTATAACGGTTGGAAAGCACATTACGAAATTTTACCGGGTAAAGAGCGGGTTGTATCTGAACTTAAAAAGCTAGCAAAAGACGCAGACATGATCTATCTCGCAACCGACTTGGATAGAGAAGGGGAAGCCATTGCATGGCACCTTAAAGATGTTATTGGAGGTGATGATAGTAAATACCGTCGTGTGGTCTTTAATGAAATTACCAAAACCGCAATCAAAAATGCGTTTAATGAGCCATCAATGCTCGATATGGATCGCGTAAATGCACAGCAAGCACGTCGATTTATGGATCGTGTTGTAGGCTTTATGTTATCGCCATTACTTTGGAAGAAAGTTGCCCGAGGATTATCAGCTGGCCGTGTACAATCGGTTGCGGTTCGTCTTGTCGTTGAGCGTGAGCGTGAAATCCACGCCTTTATTCCTGAGGAATATTGGGATCTTTATACCGATCTAAACACCGCAAAAAAAGATCAGCTTACTTTACAAGTTACACACTACAAAGATAAAGCTTTTGAACCTAAGGATAAAGTTGCGATTGATATTGCTTTGGCCGAGCTCAACAAAAGCCAATATCAAGTCACAAATATTGAAGAAAAGCCAACCAAAAGCAATCCTACAGCGCCGTTTATTACCTCGACTTTACAACAAGCGGCTAGCACACGTTTAGGGTTTGGTGTTAAAAAAACCATGATGTTGGCACAGCGATTATACGAAGCAGGTTACATCACCTACATGCGTACTGACTCGACCAATTTAAGTCAAGATGCTTTAACCATGGTACGCGATTATATTGGTAAAAACTTTGGTGACAAATATCTACCTAAATCAGCTAATGTATACAGTAGCAAAAAGAACTCGCAAGAAGCGCATGAAGCGATTCGACCATCAGATGTTACTATCTTAGCTGACAATCTTAGTGATGTTGAAGCCGATGCGTGCAAATTATATCAACTAATTTGGCGTCAATTTGTGGCATGTCAAATGACATCGGCTGAATACAATTCAACAACACTGACTGTTGAATCGGGCGATTTCACTTTAAAAGCTAAAGGTCGTACATTGCGTTTTGATGGTTGGACTAAAGTGCAACCACAGCTAGCTAAAAATAGTGAAGATAAGATATTACCGCAGGTATCGGTAAACGATAAGCTCGATTTAATTAGTTTAAACCCAAATCAGCACTTTACTAAGCCACCAGCACGTTACAACGAAGCGTCATTAGTTAAAGAGCTTGAAAAACGTGAAATTGGACGCCCTTCGACTTATGCGACTATTATTTCGACTATTCAAGATCGAGGTTATGTACGTTTAGATAACCGTCGTTTTTATGCTGAAAAAATTGGAGAAATTGTTACTGACAGACTTAGCGAGAATTTCAATGATTTGATGAGCTATGATTTTACCGCTCGTATGGAGCATGCACTTGATGAAATTGCACATAAAAAACAAGAATGGCGTGAAGTGCTTGACCAATTTTTTAGCGACTTTAGTCAACATCTTGAAGTGGCCGAACAAACGCCTGATAAAGGTGGTATGCAACTTAATCCATTGGTATTAACGCCTGAAATCAAATGCCCAAATTGTAGCCGTGAAATGGGAATTAAAACTGCGGGTACTGGCGTATTTTTAGCCTGTTCTGGTTATGCATTGCCTCCTAAAGAGCGTTGTAAACAAACGATTAACTTAATCCCTGAGCATGAAACACTTAATCTTTTAGAAGAGTCTGAGACAGCCGAAACTGACGCATTAAGAGCACGTAAACGTTGTCCAAAATGCCATACAGCAATGGATAGTTATTTACTTGATAACGAACGTAAATTACATATTTGTGGTAATAACCCAATTTGTGATGGCTTTATTGTCGAGAAAGGTAACTTCAAAATAAAAAGCTATGAAGGCCCAATTATTGAGTGTGAAAAATGTGGTTCAGAAATGCATTTAAAATCAGGTCGTTTTGGTCTTTATATGGGATGTACTAACCCTGATTGTAAAAATACACGTAAAATCTTAAAAAATGGTGAAGTTGCGCCACCGAAAGAAGATCCTGTTGATTTACCTGAGCTTCAATGCAGTAAATCAGATGCACACTTTGTGTTACGTGATGGTGCTTCAGGAATCTTTTTAGCTGCGCATAACTTTCCAAAATCAAGGGAAACACGAGCGCCTTTAATTGAAGAGTTACAACGCTTTAAAGATCGCTTACCAGAAAAATTTATTTACTTAACCGAAGCACCAAATAAAGATCCTGAAGACAATCCCTCTATTGTTCGTTTTAGTCGTAAAAATAAACAACAGTATGTCACTTCTGAAGTTAATGGAAAATCGACAGGTTGGGTAATGCACTATGTGGATGGCAAATGGATTAATGGTAAAAAATAGGTAAGAACCTTTAAATTTTATTAAAAGTTTCAAAGGAGTATACCTTTCAGTATAAAACGATTGTTTTTTGTGCTGATGTGTGAAAAACTTACCTCCTAAATTCTCCCTTTTAAAGCATTATTAAAAGGGAGAAAGCATACAGTTAAAGGAGCTTTTGTTTGTCATGAAATTGCAGCAATTACGTTATATTGTTGAAGTCGCAAATAACGATCTTAATGTATCGCTAACATCCGAAAAACTGTATACCTCTCAGCCAGGCATTAGCAAACAAATAAAGCTATTAGAAGATGAACTTGGTGTGCAAATTTTTACTCGAACAGGTAAACACCTTTCACAAGTAACCCCCGTTGGTGAAAAAATTATTGCATCGGCTAGAGAAATCCTCAATAAATCTAACGATATCAAAATTATTGCCAAAGAGTTTAGTCAGCCAAATCAAGGATCACTCACCATTACAACCACTTATACTCAAGCCCGTTATGCTTTGCCGTCTGTGATCCAAAAATTTATGAAGCAATACTCAAATATTACTTTACATATGGAACAAGGATCATCTGCACAATGCATATTACAAGCACAAACAGGGCTAGCGGAATTTGCTATTGTGACTGATATTTCACAATTAAATGACGATATGATCGCTTTGCCTTGCTATCACTGGAACCAAGCGGTTATTGTTATGAAAGATCATCCTTTAGCAAAAAGCCGCTTGATATCGATTGAAGAATTATCTAAATATCCGTTAGTCAGTTATGATTTTTCAAATGATGGTTCAGATTTAAATCAAGCCTTCTTAAAGGCTAAGCAATCGCCAAATATTGTTTTTAGTACAACCGATGCTGATCTAATTAAAACTTATGTAAAGCTAGGTGTAGGGGTGGGTATTGTTGCAAAAATGGCGGTAAGTAATAATTCAGATGATAATTTTGTTGTACTTAACGCAGGACATATCTTTCCTTACAGTACGACCTATATTGTTTTTTCACGATCGCTATTTTTACGTAGTTATATGTACGATTTTACTCATCTTTTTGCACCTCATTTGAATCGACAAACAGTTGATAAGCTTATTTTATGTGAAAACAATACCGAAGTATTAGCAATGTTTAACGGGGTAAAATTACCCGTTTGCTAAGTTGATTTATTGTTTTCTGCTAATTGAATATAAAATTAACACTAAAGTGCAATGGGATTTGCACTTTAGCTAGGTTTATTATTTATGTCTTGCTTTTAAAATCCCGATCACATCTTGTAGCGATAGATTCTGATCTTGAAGTAAAACTAAAAGATGATAAACCAAATCAGCAGATTCATTTTTTAACTCTTCGCGATCATGTACGGTTGCGGCTAATGCTGTCTCAACGCCTTCTTCACCAACTTTCTGAGCAATACGTTTAGTGCCGTCATGATAGAGTTTGGCGGTATATGATGATTTAGGATCGGCATTTTTACGCCCAGCTATTAGCTGTTCTAACTCAAACAAAAATCCCCATTCGGTTTTTACTTTATCAAAACAGCTATTTGATCCTGTGTGACAGGTTGGACCAATAGGATCAACTAAAATCAGTAAAGTATCATTATCACAATCTGCCGAAATACTCACCACATTTAAAAAGTTACCAGACGTTTCGCCTTTGGTCCAAAGTCGCTGTTTGGTGCGTGAATAAAACGTCACTTTACCACTATTTTTTGTTTGCGCTAATGCCTCTTGATTCATATAACCCAGCATCAGCACATCACCAGAAACATAATGCTGAATAATCACCGGCATTAGATTGTTTACTTTTTGCCAATCCAGTTGTTGCAAATCTAGTTGTTGTAAATTTAATTTTGTATCGCAATTTTGAGTTAACATAATCGAATTTCTACTCCATTTTGAGCTAAATACTGTTTAAGTTCACCAATATTAATCATTTGCTTATGAAATACTGAAGCTGCTAATGCACCATCAACGTTGGCCGCTGTAAATGCTTGTAAAAAATGAGCCATAGAGCCCGCACCACCCGAAGCAATAAGTGGTACATGACAAACTTCACGAATAGCTTTAAGTTGAGTCAGATCATAGCCATTACGCACACCATCTTGGTTCATCATATTAAGGACAATTTCGCCAGCACCACGCTTCTGCACCTCTTTAACCCAATCAAGCGTGTTCCATTTAGTGGCAATGGTGCGCTTTTCATCCCCTGTAAATTGGTAAACGTGATAATTATCAGATTCTTTGTCATACCAAGTATCAATACCAACAACAATACACTGCACACCATAACGATCGGCAAGGCGAGTAATTAAGGTTGGATCAGCAAGCGCAGGGGAGTTGATTGAAATTTTATCAGCACCAAATGAGAGTATTTGCCCAGCATCTTCAATTGTTTTAATTCCACCAGCGACACAAAACGGAATATCAATCACCTCGGCAACTTTAGCAACCCAGCTTTTATCTACTACACGACCGTCAGATGAAGCCGTAATATCATAAAAAACGAGCTCATCAGCGCCTTCTTGAGCATAGCGTTTTGCTAAAGGGACAATATCGCCAATAATTTCGTGATTTCGAAATTGCACGCCTTTAACCACTTGACCATCACGAACATCTAAACAAGGGATTATCCTTTTTGCCAGCATAAAATTGCCTCCTGAACAGTAAATTTACCTTCAAGCAGTGCTCGCCCGACAATCACGCCAGCAACACCACTATCTTTAAGCGCTTCAATATCATCTAATTGACCAATTCCGCCAGAAGCTTGAAAAGCGATTTGAGGGTATTTTTGACTGATTTCTTGATACAACTTAACATTCGAACCGCTAAGCGTACCATCTTTCGAAATATCAGTACAAAGCACATGTTTCAATCCATAAGGCAAATAGCTATCAATTACGCATTCCAATGTCTGTTTTGAGTCTTCTTGCCAACCGTGGATAGCGACATACTTGTTTCCTTTAGAATCAATTCGTACATCAAGCGCTAATACCAATTTTTCAGCACCATATTTTGTAAACCACTGTTTAACAATTTCAGGTTGTTTAATGGCGGTTGAACCAATCACCACACGCGCAGCACCTGCGGATAATAATGCTTCAACATCATTTTGGGTACGAATACCACCACCAATCTGCACAGGAATTTGAACACCACTAATAAGTGATTTTATTAACGAAATTTGCCTAGCATTAGGATCTTTCGCACCAGTTAAATCCACCAAATGCAATAGCTTAGCACCTTGCTTTTCGTAATCTTGTAAACGTAAAAGCGGATTATTGCCATAATCACGTTTTTGTTCATAATCGCCTTGATGTAATCGCACCACATTACCGTCAATTAAATCAAGAGCAGGAATAATTATTGGGTAAACAGCCATAATTACATCTCCAAAAAGTTTTTGAGCAATTTTGCACCGGCTAAACCAGAACGTTCTGGATGAAATTGCACGCCGTAAAAATTGTCTTTTTGCACGGCTGCGGTAAAGCTTTCGCCGTAATTGGTTTCTGCTATTGTTGCTGAGCATAGAGGCATTGCGTATCCATGTACAAAATAAAAATAAGCACCATCAGGAATTTCTCGAAAAAGATGATGTCCGGCTTTTGGGTAGACTTTATTCCACCCCATGTGCGGAAGGGGTAATCCACAATCAGGAATTTCAGTCACTTTTTCATTAATTATACCAAGTGTATGCACATTCCCTTCATTACTATAATCAGCTAAAAGCTGCATACCAAGACAGATCCCTAATACTGGTTGAGTACAAACTTTTATCAGTTCAATTAAATTACGCTCTTTTAGTTTTTGCATCGCTGCTGAAGCAGAACCCACACCGGGCAAAAAAAGCTTGTCTGAATTTAACACTACTTCGGGATCAAGGCTAATAATTGGCTTATAACCTAATCTTTCTATTGCATACTTAACCGATGAAAGATTGGCGCAGCCAGTATCTAAAATGACAACATTCATTTATAGCACTCCTTTTGAGCTAGGTAGTTGGTCACTTTCAATCTTAATTGCTTGTTTTAAGGTGCGAGCAAAAGCTTTAAACAAGCTTTCAACTTTATGGTGATCATTATCGCCTTCTGTTTCAATATGCAAGGTGATTGCCATTGCATAGCTGATTGAATAAAAAAAGTGCTCAACCATTTGAGTGCTCATATCGCCCACTTTCTGGTGGGTAAACTGAGCCGAAAATTTAAGATAAGGGCGACCTGAAATATCCATTGCACATTTTGCTAAACACTCATCCATCGGAATTACTGAGGCATAGCGAGTTATACCACGTTTATCACCGAGTGCTATTTTTAAAGCCTCACCCAAGGCAAGCCCTGTATCTTCGATAGTATGATGATCATCAATATGCAAATCGCCATCGACTTGAATATTAAGTTTAATTCCACCGTGAGTGGCAATTTGATCAAGCATATGATCAAAAAAACCGATCCCCGTATTGATATGACTACCACCTTGACGATCAAGCCATACTTCAACGCGTATTTTTGTTTCTTTGGTGTTGCGTTCAACTTTCGCATAGCGATCTTTAGTGGTTAATTGTTGGGTTATTTCGTTCCAGTTTAAATTTTTAGGATGATAGCGTAGTCCTTTGATTTGCATATTTTCAGCTAACTGAATATCTGTGACCCTGTCACCAATAACGTAACTATTGGCTTTATCTAATTTGCCACTGGTAAGATAAGGTAAAACTAATTGAATTTTTGGTTTACGGCACTCACAATTATCTTTAGGAAAATGAGGGCAGATAAGGACCTCCTCAAAATTAACCCCTTGTGATTTAAAAATCTGCATCATTAAATTATGCGGACCCTCAAAATCGGCTTGTGGATAGCTACTGGTACCAAGTCCATCTTGATTCGTCACCATCACTAGCTTATAGCCAGCGGCTTGCAATTTAAGAAGGGCAGGGATTACATTCGGCTCAAAAGCCAGTTTATCAAAGCGATCAACTTGAAAGTCAACGGGCGGTTCGGTAATTAATGTGCCGTCTCGGTCAATAAATAAGTATTTTTGTAACATATTTGCTCCTATTTTATTGCTTTGAGCGCAGAAATAACCGCTTCGCACTCAGCTTGGGTGCCAATGGTAATTCGAATCATATTATCTTGCCCAATCGACTTGCTTTGATCGCGTAAAATAATACCTTTATGCCATAAGGTTTCAAACACTGCTTTATGGTCTTGGAACTTTACGCATAAATAGTTTGATGAACTTGGATAAACTTTTTCAACAATCGATAATTGTGTGAGTAAACTGGCAAATTTTTCTTTTTGTTTATTTAAATTAATGACATGTAACTTCATAGTATTAATCCCCTCTTTACTCAGCGCTTGAGCGGCAATATCGGCAACAGGCGTCGCAAGAGGATAGGGGGCAATCACTTTTTGTAATGCATCAATAACCGGTTTATTTGCGATGGTAAAACCGCAACGTAATCCTGCCAAAGCAAACGCTTTTGATAGTGTGCGTAAAACCACTAAATGTGGATAGTCAGCAAGCCAACTCACGACCGTTGAATTTGGAGAAAACTCAATATAAGCTTCATCAATTATAACTAAGGCACGATCGTAAGCGATATTGAGTAACGTCTTGATATCTTCAGGATCAATCAAGTTACCCGTTGGATTATTTGGCGAACAGACATAAATCAACTTAACTCCCTCAAGATTTTGCTCAATACTTTCAAGATCGAGTTGCCAATCAGCTGTGGTAGGCACGGTTTTAGTATTTATACCTAACGTTTCCGCACTCACTTGATACATACCATAAGTTGGAGGACAGTACAAAATGCTGTCTTTTTCTGGCTCACAAAATGCACGCATTAATAGCTCAATGGCTTCATCTGCTCCACGGCTAACAATTAACTGCTCAGATTGCACGCCTGCATATTGTGCATAACGCTGAATTACTTTTTCAGGCTGTGGTTCTGGATAACGGTTTAAGGATTGATCGGTCAATTCAAAATGTGGAGCAACAGGATACTCGTTTGCATTTAGCCATACATTACCTTGACCACCAATACGGCGAGCAGATTGATAAGGCGTTAATTGCTGAACATTTTTTCGAACTAATTTATTGATATCCATTTTAACCACCTATTTTTGATTTATTGAATTTAATACCGCAAGTCTAAGGCTAACCGCTTGTTTATGGGCGGTGAGTTGTTCAGCTTCTGCCATTAACTCAACCGCATGACCAATAGCTTTTAACCCCTCTGGTGATAATTTTTGCACCGTCATACGTTTTTGAAAATCTGCCAAACCAAGACTAGAGCAGGTTGCTGTATAGCCATAAGTTGGCAAAACATGGTTCGTTCCTGAAGCATAATCACCGGCTGATTCTGGCGACCAATCGCCTAAAAATATTGAACCAGCACTGGTTATCTGTTCCACTAACTCATCGGCATTACGGGTTTGGATAATTAAATGCTCAGGTCCATAACGATTACTAATTGCCACACACTCATCCAAATCTTTTGTGACAATCAAACGGCTTTCTTGGAGTGCCTTTTCGGCAATACCTTGGCGAGACAGCTCAGCCAACTGTTTATCCACTTCTTGCGAAACAGCTTGAGCAATCGTTTCATCTGGCGTTAATAGCACCACTTGCGAATCAGGACCATGCTCAGCTTGCGATAAAAGATCGGCGGCAATAAAAGCAGGATTCGCTGAACTATCCGCAATCACCAACACTTCAGACGGACCTGCTGGCATATCAATGGCAGCGCCATCAAGTCGCTGGCTAACTTGTCGTTTAGCCTCGGTAACATAAGCATTACCTGGACCAAAAATCTTATCAACTTTAGGAACCGACTCAGTACCTAGCGCCATTGCACCAATGGCTTGCGCACCGCCTAATTGATAAACCTCGCTAACACCACACAACTGAGCAGCATATAAAATCTCGTCAGCGATGGGCGGTGGCGAACATAAAATAACTTGACGACAACCCGCAATTTTAGCTGGCGTTGCAAGCATTAACACAGTAGATAATAAAGGGGCAGAACCACCCGGAATATAAAGCCCAACTGAATCAATAGGACGAGTAACTAACTGACATTTTACCCCTGGCATTGTTTCGACCGTAATGGATTGATAGGCTTGTGCTTGGTGAAATTTTTTAATGTTGGCAACCGCTAATTGCATGGCTTGTTTTAATTCAGGATTAACACGATTTACGGCGGTTTTAATTTCTTCTTTTGTAAGCTTTATTTGCTCAATTTGAACTTTATCAAATTTGTTACTTAATGCTTTTAGAGCCTCATCGCCGTGCTGTTTTACTTGTGCCAAAATATCGGCTACTGCCTTGCTAATCGAATCCGACGCATTAATTGCAGGGCGAGTCAGTAGTATCTTTCGTTGATCGTCAGTACATTGTTGCCAATAAGAAAGTTTCATCTTATTACTCCATCATTTTTTCAATTGGTAATACAAGAATTGAACTTGCGCCTAATGCTTTTAACTCTTCCATGGTTTCCCAAAATAGAGACTCACTACTCACCATATGTAACGCAACACGATTTTGCTCACCAGTGAGAGGCAAAATAGTAGGGTTTTCTGCACCCGGTAATAAGGCAACAATATCTTCCAAAACAGCGGTAGGGGCGTGGAGCATAATATATTTCGATTCGCGAGCCTGAATAACGCCTTGAATGCGTGTCATGATTTTATCGATTAACGCCTGTTTTATTGGTGGCATTTCGCCTTGACGTTGAATTAAGCAGGCTTTGGATTTATAGATAACTTCGATCTCTTTTAGTCCATTGGCCTCAAGCGTTGCACCGCTAGACACCAAATCACAAATAACATCAGCAAGCCCTGCTCTAGGGGCAACTTCGACCGAACCATTCAGCAAACAGGTCTTAAAGGTAACATTATATTGAGCAAGATAACGGCGGAGCAGATGAGGGTAAGTGGTGGCAATACGCAAATCATTTAAACATTCTGGTCCAGAATATTCAAAATCACGAGGTGCAGCGATCGACAACCGACAGCCACCAAAATCTAAACTGCGCAATTTTTTAAATTGTGGATCTTCGCCTTCGGCCTGCCTATCTAATACTTCTTCTTCTAAAACATTTTCGCCGACAATCCCAATATCGACAACACCATCAATAACCAATCCGGGGATATCGTCATCACGAACACGCAAAATATCAATTGGCATATTTTCGGCAAAAGCGATCAAACGCTGTTCTTGAAGATTAATTTTAATACCACATTGAGCAAGTAACTTTTTTGATTCGTCACTTAATCGACCTGACTTTTGCATTGCAATGCGTAAACGCGAATTATCCAACATATCTTTCTCCAAAGTTATCTAAAAATTTATAAACCACAAACAAAAAACCCTCGGAAGTTTGATCTTCCGAGGGTTCTCTGCTTGCTTTTGCGATATCACCGGAAGATCAACGTCTTCCAGCACCAATCGCCCGAAGACTATTCAGGAATGATGGTGATGATGATGTGTACTAATAGCATTAGTAATAAAAACGCAAAAACAATTCATAAAAATAAAAAACCTTTAACTGAGTTGATAATTAAAGCCACTGAACAAAATATAACAGAATTTACATGCTCGCAACTTTTTTTTGATTTTTATTTAAAAATTTTTATATAAAAATAGTCAACAAGTTTAGATGTAAATCTTTAAAATAGCATTATTGAATCACTTTTGACTGATGACTAACTTTATAACGACAATAGTGCTCAAGCTTGTCTAAAAAGTAGATTAAATTTTGGTCTGTAAATTCACTTTTTATAAAATAACACCCATCGCCTGTGATTTTATAAAATTCGATGATTTCCTTAAACGACATGACCATGTTTTCGAACAAGGTGAATTGATTTGAATTCATATAAATTGTAATAAACTGAAGCTGATTTGTTTTTTCTTTAATAGTAAATTTTTCAATAATATGACTATCATACAATTCTTGAACTCGCTGTCCAACAGCCTGTCCTGACAAAAATACTTTTTCGCCAATTTCTTTCCATGATTGGCGACTATTTTTTTTAAGTTCATCTAAAATAGCACGATCTTTTTTATCCATACTTGCTCATCTTTTTCATATTGAAAGTAGCTAAGTAATAATACTTTCAATTCGTTATGTAACAGATAGCATCATTATCGCATAATTATCAACTCAAACATAATTTAAGGACAAAACAATGAAACAAGGGTTAATAATTATCGACGTACAAAATGACTATTTCCCAACGGGTAAATTTACTTTAAACAATACAGAATTAACATTACAAAATACCTTAAAACTGCAAAAACACTTTAGAACACAACAACTCCCAATCTTTTATATCCAGCATATAAAACCCGATCCTCATTCTAATTTTTTTGCTAACGGAAGTTTAGGTGCTGAAATTCACCCAAGTTTGTTACCGCTTGGTAACTTGCATGAATATCTTGTAAAAAAAGCATTTCCTAACAGTTTTTATCAAACAGAGTTACAACAAAAATTACAACAAGAACAGATTCAACAACTTGTTATTTGTGGAATGATGAGCCATATGTGTGTTGACTCAACAACACGTCACGCATCTGAACTTGCTTATCAACCGATATTAATCCATGATGCTTGTACAACTCGTGATCTTGAATTTGACGGTAAAACGATTCCATTCCAAGTGGTACATAATAGTTTTATGTCTGCCTTAAGCAATTTTGCATCGGTTATAAGTTGTGAAACGTTTATTCAAACCAAATAGATTATTTGATAAATTATCGTATTGTGATTAAATGATTATGGCTAATGGATGCCACAAAAGTGATAGCATAACAAACGTCCTAAAATCCTACACCTAATCTATTCTAATCATCTAAAAAAGGCGATATTCTCCACCCAAAAATCATTCAGGAAAGGTGTTGATTTTATTTATGTTTTTTGGGTGTTTTGTCAAAAAATAGCTAATATCCTCACTAATATGCAATATACTTAGGCAACACACTAAATCGACCACTCCCCAACAACACTAAACTAAGCGCAGTGAGGGCCATAAAAGCTGGGTATTCCCAACCGCCACCTGAATTACTAAATGACCAGCCATTCACCGAGTGAATAAATGTAATAACAGTCATTTGAATCACTGCTAATAAACTAATAATGCGCGTTAAAATGCCTAAAAGTAATAATAGACCACCACCAATTTCAAACATAATTGTTAAGTAACCTACAAAACTTGGAAAGCCAAGTGATTGAAAATATTGTGCGGTGCCTGTTGGAGTAAAGACAAATAGTTTGGTGAAACCATGCGCTAAAAACATAACACCTAATGCAATTCGTAATATTAGCGAAGCTAGATCTATTTGGTAGTATTTCATTTTTGATGTCCTATAGGTTGATTATTACGATCAATTATTACTGTTTGTTTATCATAATGGTTATTATTTTGTAGATAAATAAGCTATTATGTGATTTATTGTCATAATAAATGGAACAATTGATTTGTGTAGGTGAAAGCAAATGGATAGATCTAACAAATTACTAGAAATGACGGTTTTTGTGGCGGTGGTTGATTGTAGTAGCTTTGTTGATGCGGCAATTAAATTAAATATGTCTAAGCAGGCGGTGTCACGTTATATTCAAGCATTAGAAGATCGCTTGCAAGTTCGGTTATTGCAACGAACCACTCGCAAAATGGTTATTACTCACGAAGGGCAAATTTTTTATTTGCAAGCTAAAGCCATTATTAATGCCACTATAGAAGCTGAAAATAACCTCACTTTAGATCAAGCAAGTCCTCAAGGTATTCTTCGGGTTAATGTGCCTGTGAGTTTTGGTATTTTGCACTTGGCACCTTTATGGCAAAATTTTATCGATAAATATCCCAAAATTGAACTAGATATTACATTATCAGATCGTGTGGTTGATTTGCTTGAAGAGGGTTACGATCTTGCTGTTCGAATAGGCCAGTTAGAAAGTTCGTCGCTGATTTGTCGTAAGTTGGCCACTACGCAAATTATCGCCGCCGCGTCGCCTGATTATATTGCTAAGTATGGCATGCCGAATGATCCTAACGATTTGTTCAATCATAAAATTGTGATGTATAGTCAGTGGGCTAAAAAAGAGCAATGGCACTTTTATAAAGGTAATACCCGTCAGTCAGTTAACTTAAAAGCGAATGTCTATTGTAATAATGGTGATACTTGTCGCCAAATTATGTTACAAGGCGGAGGTATTTCGTTGCAACCTGATTTTATTATTGGTCAAGACCTAAAAATAGGGCGATTGGTGCGTGTTTTGTTGGATTACAATATTGAGGATTTGAATATTTATGCAGTTTATCCAAGTCGTAAATTGTTACCACTTCGAACTCGTTGTTTAATTGATTTTTTAGTTAGTGAACTAAATGATTATGAATGGTCTGTTAACTAAAAAATAATAGTTATTATTTGAGATATTTTCTGAAATCATATAATTTATTGAAATAATACAATTAGATTTAATATCAATTTTAATAAAATAAATGAATAATAAATAAGGAATTAGAAATGAGTTTATTTTCACGCTTGTTTGGCAAAAAGTCCCAACCGCAGTCTCAATTTTGCCAAGCAGATGATGTATTGATCGAAAATACCAATATTAAAGAAGCATTATCGTTAAGTATTGTATTTAAAGGTTCGCTCAACTTTAATGAAAGTGATTTGTTAGATTCGCTGCGTAAGTTAAATCCCACACTAAAAAACGCACAATATCAAACTCCTTTTGGGCAGTTGGATGAGGGATCTTATGCCTTAGTAGGTTGGGGAAAGCATGTGGTAAAGCTGTTTGGTATTAACGCACCTTATCCTGTTGATATTTTAGAGGAGTGTGTTACTCCTGCTCATTATAGTCAGGAGCTTAAAGAACAAATTCGTCATAACGATAGCCATTTGCTTTTATATTATGTGGGATATGACCAAGATGTGCTTGAGCAATATTTAGCTTTAACTTATGTAGCAGCTTGTTTTGAGCCATTTAATGCCTTAGCGGTGATTAATCCTAATGGCCATACTTCGTTGCCTGTTAATGTTATTCATAAACTAATCGCAGATAAAGATGGTATTAATAGTTTATGTTATTGTTTACCGACGTTTTTTTGTGGTTTTGTTAAATATGATGTCGAAAACGTTAAAGGTGTTTGGATGCGTACCTATGGTGCCAGTGTTTTTTGTTTGCCAGATTTTGCTGTATTGGCAAATACCCATGATGAGGGCGAATACTATTTTGATATGTTTGGTAATATTCTACAGTATTTGCGTGATAGTGGTGCAACAATGGTACCAGGAGATACTATGGAAGTAGGGGATAATAAAATAATGTCACTACGTGCACCTAAAGGTGATGAGTATTTTTTAAAAGATACAGGCCATGTTTTGGTGGTTGAAATTAATAATAACTCAATCTGATAAATAGCAACGTGTTAAAAAAGCAATCTAATAAACTAAAACGCCTAATTTTAAATAGGCGTTTTAGTTTATGCTAATTTCTTTCATCATTATAGGCTACCACTAAATAGATTATTTTCCGATTGTTTAACTTGGCAAAACCATAACCACCCATCATGATGGAAATAGAATGCAATATTGTTATCAGTGCAAATAAGCAGGCTATCATCACAAATGCAATCTAAGCAAGTTGTCGATATTTCTATTCCTTTAGTATTGGCATCATAGTAGTAGCCTGATTTAATCGAATAATGTTTTACTATTTGATTAAATGCCTCAAAAGTATTGTTATCAATTTTTACACAATAGTGATTTAAATGGTTATCAAGATGTTTAATATTACTGGAAAATTTTTTCCATTTGCTATGAAGCAAAAAGTGATATCGTTGTTTTCTGTTTGTTTGTATAAAATTGTTTATAAAAAATTTTAAATGATTCATTTTTTTGCTAAAAAGATTCCATTTAATTGTTTTTTTGATATTTCGATTTGTTTTGCGATGACCTCTACATAAAATTTATCGCTTTGAACAATATAATGCCAATAATCACCACAATCATAATGTTGCCAATCAGGAAAATGGGATTGTCGTTCATTTTTTAATTGTTCAAGCCATGATGATTCTGGAATAATCCAATAACAAGCATTAAAATCATCACCATCACAATGGCTATAGTAAGCAAGCTGTTTGTTTCGTTCAAAACGCATTGCCCAAACATCAGAAAACTGAAATATTCCTGTAAATTTAGAATATTTTGCTGGTTTGTACCATATTTTACAATAGGCGGTTAACTTATCGCCGCTAGATTTTATAACAAGATCATTGTTGGGTGCTTGCCAAAAAGGAAGTTCAATGGGATAGGCAAGATCTTTTACTTGTGATTGTTGATAAGTGATACCATGAGAGGTTAAAGTTGTTTGAATATGCTCTTCAACGTGACAATTAAGGCATTTATCTCTTGCAATCATAAAACTAAGAATATAAGTTGGACGAAGAGCAATATCAAAAATACGATCGATTTTGTCATGAACCATTATTGTAAAATCATCTAATTTAGCCTTAGCTATGCTACTGTCATTTTTATAGGTGAATGTACTGTTGAAGGTCTGCTCAAGATTGTCCAATAATTGTTCAAATGTGCAATCCTCATTAATTAAAAATCTTAACCATTTTTGGGGTGTATTCATCTGTTCCTACTTAGCACTATTCTTTTGCGATTAATTTAAGGGCGATCTGGCAAAAATATTCCCCTGTTTTCGATAATATTTAATGAATTTTATTCTTTTTTGAGATGAATTGTTAGGTTAAATTGATTTTTGTTGTCTAAATCGATGATACAGTATGTAAAATCAGTAAACAAATTAGGCAAATAGCACTAAAATTTAGTTGAAAATTTAAAGTAATTTAACTACTCATATTGTTAAGTGATAATTCTACTGTAAAGTTTAATAGGTTTATAGAAAAATGGATTACATAGAATAATAATTCATTTCCATCCCGATACTTAAAATAGAAAAGATATAACGAAAAAATTTTTTTTTATTCTTATCCTTATTTTTAGTCTTTGTGGATGTGCGTATAAAAATATTTTACCGAACAAAGACGTTATTATAAAATTAAAAGCCGATGAAAACACCGGTATTATTGCCGAGTCTAAATAATATTCATACCAATTTACTAGTCCTGATGCGTTACTGCAACTTAAAATTTATCTTGAGTTTTTAGCTGGATATAAGAATTATGATAAAAGTGTATTAATCATTTTTTATCAAGAAAATTTAGATGATGAAATTACTGTTCGGTATACCAATTTATCTTCAAAAAAACATTAGGTGATAAAAAATTCCTTGAAAAGGATAAATCAAATTTGGCTTTGGAAAATGGTTATTATCAAGTGCTATTTACAAGTAAAGGGATGGCTTATAAACAAATTAATGCGTTGTCTGAACAATATTTATTGCCAAAGCCAATAAGCATATCATTTAAAACAAATCATGAAATAAATATCATTTGATATTAGTGGGGAGGATTATATTTCCAATTTTTATTCCTATGGCAATGATTTGTTGTGCTGTCGGCTTTTGTTAAAATATCTATCATATTGACTTGTTTAGCATTAATTTTATACTGTTACGTTAAAATATTAATTATTGACCGATGAAGATTTTGATTGAATTGCTTAATTATCTCCTTTTCCCTATACGCAAGCCCAATTTTTGCCAGTTAACACAGTCTTTACAACATAAAACAATTATTATTACTGGCGCTAGTTTTGGAGTTGGTGAGGCGTTATGTTATCTTTTGGCTGATATTGAGTGTCAACTGATTTTAGTGGCTAGAACAGCAGATAAATTGCAATTCATTAAGCAATCGTTATCAAACAAAAAAGCAAAAGTTGCACTGTTTAGTGCCGATTTGCGCGATGCTAAACAGTTAGATAGTTTTATTACTTATTTAGAACCTTATCATGTTGATGTCTTTATTAATAACGCAGGTATATCAATTTGCCGCCCAATTATGCAATCGTTAGATCGTATGCATGATTTTGAAAGAACCATTAAGCTAAACTATTTGGCTCCCGTTAAATTGTGTTTGGCATTAGTTCCTAAATTACAACAATCGAAAGGGCACATTGTTAATGTTTCGGCAATAAACGTTTTGTTAGCACCAACTGTTAATTGGGCGGCTTATCAAGCATCTAAAACCGCTTTTGACCAGTGGCTACGTTGTGCTAGTAGCGAGTTTGAAAACCAGCAGATAGCCGTTTCGACAGCTTATTTGCCTTTAGTTAAAACCCGAATGATAGCGCCGACTAAAATCTATAAAAAACTTCCTGCACTGCAACCTAACCAAGTGGCAACTATTATTAGTCGTTTGCTTGTTACCAAAAAACGTCAATATAAACCATGGTGGGCGATTTTGGGGCAACTGGCCTCTGTTATTTTTAACGGCGTTTGGTGCAAATTAAATTATTATTATATTAAGAAAAAACAATGATAAAATCGATTTTAGCTTTGTATAAAACGCAATTATTGACCTTTAAAGGCATTAGGTGTTTATTTGCTAGTATTCGTCTTGTTGGTATGAATTTAATGGCTTTGCTATATATTCGCCAAAGACTTTGCCCTGAGCAAATTGCGATTAGCCAAGATGGTGTTTGTATTAATTACCGCACACTTTATTGTCAATCTCAACATTTGGCAATGCAATTAGCGTTACATTGTGGTATTAAACCTCATCAAAAAGTCGCTATTATGGCAAGTAATCACACAATTTTGGTTCATGCTTTATTTGCAGTGGCAAAGCTTGGGGCTGATATTTATTTATTAAATACTGAGCTATCGGCGGCACAAGTTAATGATATTAGCAATAATGTGCAATTTGATTGGGTCATTTATGATCCTGATGTTATTGCGCTACCACCTATAAAAAACAGCTTGCCAACTTATCATGAAAGCCAAACTTCTGTTTATTCATTATTAACCGCTTTGCCGTTAACACCTCAAACTAAAATTAAAGTGACGCACTTTGCTAAGGTAACAGTTTTAACCAGTGGTACAACGGGGCGCTTTAAGATGGCAGGGCGTAGCAGTAAAGCGCAGAATTTTATGCGTCCATTTTTGCAGTTATTAGTAAAATTGAAACTTAGCCATTATAAAAAAATCTATATTGCTACACCGATTTATCATGGTTTTGGTATAGCGACTTTATGTATGTCGGTATTATTAGGGGCAACCATGTTTTTAACTAGGCGGTTTGAAGCTAAAAGATCATGTCAATTAATTGCTGATAATCAAATTGAAGTGGTGACATTGGTGCCTTTAATGTTAAATCGAATGTTGACATATTCTGTTGATCAACTTAAAAGCCTGAGTTGTATTATTACTGGTGGAGCACCGATTACTGCGATGTTGGTTAAACAAACATTAGATCAGCTTGGTAAGGTTTTATTCAATTTGTATGGCACGTCTGAAGCTGGCGTTTGTATGATTGCCACTCCCGATGATTTAGCTATCAAGCCAACGACAATAGGCAGGCCACTTAAAGGCCTTTGCGCTAAATTAGTAGCAAAAGAAGATAAAAAGGAGCTTTATATCAAATGTGCTTGGTCAACGTTGGGCAAGCGTTGGGTTGCAACTGGGGATTTGGCTGATAAAGATGCTGAGGGATTTTATTATCTAAAAGGTCGAGTAGATGACATGATTGTTTCAGGTGGGGAAAACGTTTATCCGTTTGAACTAGAGCAACATTTACTATCGCATCTTGAAATTAAAGATACCGCTGTTATTAGTGTTCCTGATACAGAATTTGGGCAACGGTTAGTGGCTTTTGTTGTTTTAGTACCTAATAGTAAATTAACCGAAACAGTACTATTTTGTTGGTTAAAGTCTCAAATTGCCCGTTATCAAATGCCGAAAAAGATCAATATTATCGATCAATTACCTATGACAAAGATCGGTAAAGTTGATCGAAAACGACTAACTCAACTGTATTTGTCTTGTTAGTCATATTTTGTAATTTAATGATATTGAATTGGCTGTCCGTGTTGTTCATTTGGTTGTTCATCGTTAACTAAAAGTAGGCAGGTATTACTTGATAATACGGCTTGTTGTAATCGTTGTTTGTCTTGTTCATTAAGATCGTTGATGCACGCAACGATATAACTGCAGGTTTGGCTTCGTAGTGCCTTTTCTATTGTCGATATTAGATTTTCGTTTTTTAAATTACTTAAATGAACAACTTTTTGTTTGTCTAACCCTGCAGTATTGATCCATGAACGTTTTAACATTGGGCGTTCAGAAAGCCATAATTGCCATTTTTTGGCTTTATTAAGTGATTTTAATAAAGAGCGTTGTTGTTGTAACAGTTGTTGAAAAGGTGATTCAAAATGAATTGCCATAAGTTGTTGTGATGAATGTTCAATTAGCATAATAACCTCAATGCTGTACCTATATACAGTGTATATTAATACAGTATTTTGGTGTTGTAAACTCTATTTGTGATTATTTTTTGTATTATTTGTTAATTAAATCACTTTAAGATCGCAAATATTGGTACGATAAAATCCCTAAAAATGTCATTAAAACAGAGCCAATTACATGAATCAATATGGCTGCTAAGCCCCAAGATATTCGACCTTCTTGTAAAAAGTTAACAATTTCGGCTGAAAAAGTCGAAAAAGTTGATAGTCCACCACAAAAACCGGTTATCACAAGCAAACGCCATTCGGCAGAAAGGTTAGAATGGTTAAAAAAGGCAATGGCAAAACCAATAATATAACCTGCAACCAAATTAGACAGTAATGTGCCTAGCGGAATTGCAAAAGCAATAATATTTAATTTAAGCGATAAAAACCAACGCAACAAACCACCCGCCACCGAACCGATCGAAATAGCTAAAATCAGTTTTAACATAATGATATGTCCTTGCTTATATACTGAAATAAAAAGTTATTTTATAAAATTGAAATATGAATTTGCTATCGATATCAATAATAATTGATGCATAAACATTTGAAGCGATCATACCAGTAGAAAATAGAAATAGGAAATTCTAAGCAGATTGAGATAGAATGTTGAGTATTATTAAGTATTGAGGTTTATATATGTTTACAGGTATTGTGCAAGGTGTTGGTCAGATTATTGATATTGAAGATAAAGATAAATTAAGAACATATAAAGTTAAATTGCCACATCAATTGGCCAATAAAATTGAAATTGGTGCTTCAATTGCTAATGATGGTTGTTGCTTGACGGTGACAGGTTTTGAGCAAGATTGGGTATCGTTTGATATTATGCAAGAAACCTTAGCGTTAACGACATTAGGCGATAAGAAAGTCCATGATTTTGTTAATATTGAACGTAGTGCAAAATATGGCGATGAAGTAGGTGGACATATTATGTCTGGTCATATTTCTTGTACTGCAACGATTGTTGATATTCAAAAAACCGCAACCAATTGCCAAATGATGTTACAGTTGCCTGTAGAGTTTAGTAAGTATGTATTATATAAGGGCTTTATTGGGATTGATGGTGCAAGCTTGACAGTTGGTAAGGTTAACGATAGTTGTTTTCAGATTCATCTAATTCCTGAAACGCTTGCCATTACCACATTAGATGCTAAAAAAATTGGGGACAAAGTTAATATCGAAATTGATTCTCAAACTCAAGCAATTGTCGATACCGTTGAGCGAGTATTAGCAACAAAAAATTGGGTTAATTAAATCGTTAAAATATCAAGATGAAAGTTACTTTAAAACTTAGAATAAAGGTTAGATAAAATAATTAAGATTAGGGGGATTGGATATAAGGATAATCTGTACCCCCACCTAGTAAGGCGGGGGATTTTATTATTTTGATGATGTTCTTGGATCTGGTCCGTATTGGTTTGCACCTGGAGTTGGAGTCATTACTAGAGATACGCCTATTAAAACTGCTCCAGCGATAAAATAAGCAAGGCACCACCAACCACTCATTCCTGCATCATGTAGTCGTCTAACATTGTAGGATAACATTGCTAAGAAGCTAACAATCAAAAATATAACCAAACAAAGCATAATTAAAAAAAGTGGTAATATTTTCACTCCAATTGTAGTAAAAAACATCGATGCTATCATTTGGATAAGAATAAAATAACCAAACTCACTACGAGTTGAACGACCTTTATAACAAAATACTTTTTATAGCCATTAAGTCATGAATTAATGGCTTTATTTAACACTTAATACTCCTTATGTATTTTTTATTTTATAAAAAACTGTGCGACTATATAATAAGATAATGATTATTTCAAATTTTCATATTAGCAAGGTAATAGTATTTTATTAACGAATATTCTTTTAGTTGATTGTATTCGAAAGTTTGTTAATTTTGAGTGTTTTTTAAAATAGGAGATAAAAAGATCTAATCATTACTCAAAAAACGGTCAGGAAAGGTATTGATTTTATTGAAGTTTTTTATTTTTCTTTTTTTGTTTAAAATCAAATCCTTTTCAATCCTATCTTGTGCTCTTTATCAATAAGTTGGTTATTTTTTACAGTAGAGTTTTTGACTAATTGTAGAGTGATTTTTGTTGTTCAATATTGCATTAATTATCGGCAGTTTAAAGACTATTTTATTGGTTTGTGGTATGATTAGCGCCAAATTCAATGGCAATAAGTTATGGTGATTATGAGTTATCAAGTTTTAGCACGCAAATGGCGACCAAAATCATTTTCTGAAGTAGTGGGGCAGGAGCATGTCCTTAAAATTTTGTCTAATGCTTTATCACTTGGTCGTGTTCATCATGCTTATTTGTTTTCAGGCACGCGGGGTGTGGGTAAAACATCAATTGCACGTTTATTAGCAAAAGGACTCAATTGTGAAACGGGTATTACGGCAACGCCTTGTGGGGTTTGTGATAATTGTCGTGATATTGAGCAAGGGCGATTTGTTGATTTGCTCGAAATCGACGCAGCATCGCGAACCAAGGTCGAGGACACGCGCGAAATCCTTGATAACATTCAATACTTGCCAACCAAAGGGCGTTTTAAGGTCTACTTGATTGACGAAGTTCATATGCTGTCACGCAGTAGCTTTAATGCATTACTAAAAACCTTAGAAGAGCCACCCGAACACGTTAAATTTTTATTGGCAACTACCGATCCTCAAAAGTTGCCAATTACTATTTTGTCACGCTGTTTGCATTTGCATTTAAATGTGCTTGATTCGACGTTAATCAGCAAACAACTGGATCATATTTTACAGTTAGAACAAATTATTCATGATCCTAAAGCCATTGGCCTATTGGCTAAAGCTGCTAATGGTAGTATGCGTGATGCGCTAAGTTTAACTGATCAAGCCATTGCCCTTGGTAACGGTAAAGTCGACGCTGAATCAGTATCTGTAATGCTTGGTACACTTGATAAATCGATCCCATTTTCGTTGCTCGAAGCATTGCATCATTGTGACGGTAATGCCTTAATGCAACAAATCGAGTCTGCGGCAATTCAAGGTGCTGATTGGGACAATTTATTAGCCGAAACCATTACGCTATTGCACCAAATTGCGTTATTACAAGTGGTGCCAACCGCATTAGGCGATTATACCGATAACGAAGAACGTATCCGTTTTTTAGCACAATATATGGCTCCGAATGATGTGCAGTTGTTTTATCAAATTTTGTTAATGGGTCGTAAAGAGCTTGCTTTTGCTCCCGATAAAAAAATTGGTGTTGAAATGAGCTTTTTGCGGGCCTTGGCTTTTATGCCAAAGGACGTTGATGCAGTTGTTTCTCCAACTGCGCTACAGTCACAATCGCAAACTCAATCCCAAGCTCAAGCCCAAGCCCAAGCTCAAGTTCAAGCAATGGGGAAAACGAATGTATCGAAGCAAGCAGAGGGTAATAAGTCAGTTAATTCTCAAACGCAAATTTCGCATGCAACAACACCAGCAGAAGCTACAAAGGCACCACAAGTAAGTCAGCTAGGACATAATGCGGTTAATCATTCAGAGCCCGTTAAACCCTCTTCACTTGAAGCACAACAATCAGCGCTTGGTTCGCCTTTATCTGAACCTGAACAACCGCATGTTTCTTCTAAACCTGCGCATGATAAGTCGTTAGTTGCCAGCCCTAAAGTTGAACAAACGGCTAAATCAGGAGGTGATGATTTAGCGATTCCTGATGAAGTTTCGTCGGTGACTAAGAGTATTTTAGAAATGCGCATGCAGTTGATGAAAGAGGAACAAAATCCAAAAAAGTCTAAAGCGGTTGATGCAACTAAGGCTGCTCAACCTAAAAGTTCAGTCATCAACGCATCACTTGAGCGGATTAAGCAAAATTCTGTTTCTGTTGAGTCTGTCAATACTGATAGCGGTGATAGTCGTATCGATAATGATGACGAGGAAGAAGAAATCACTGCTGAAAATTATCAATGGCAAGCTAGTGGCTTAATTCCGATGAAAGAAGAGCTTGTTGTGGATACGAAAGCTTTTCGTGAGTCTCTTAACGGTGAAAAAACACCCGAAATGACTAAAAAGTTGATTGCCGAAATGGCTCAAAAGGATGCATGGTGTGCTGAAATTGAGCAATTGGATTTGTCACCTTTGATTAAGCAAATTGTCGTTAACTCTTTTTTTGAACAAACAGATGATGGGATGATTGTGTTGCACCTGCGTTCAAGCGTTAAGCATTTGATTAATTCGATATCGAATGTGATTAAAGTAAAAAAAGCCCTTTGTAAACATCGTAATCAAGAGCTTGATGTGAATATTATTATTGATGATGATCTAAATTATAAAACACCAATCGAAATGCGCGAGGAGTTGTACCAAGAAAAACTTGCGCAGGCAAAGATAGCCGTTGCCGAAGATCCAAAAGTGGCAACAATTTGCCGATATTTTGACGCTAAGATTGATGAAGCAAGTGTTCGTCCTGTATAATCATGGTCATATTTTTTTAAACGAGGAATTATTATGTTTTCAGGTGGAAAAGGTGGATTGGGCAACTTAATGAAACAAGCCCAACAAATGCAAGCAAAAATGCAACAAGCGCAAGAAGAGATCGCTAAATTAGAAGTTACAGGCGAATCAGGTGCAGGTATGGTTAAAGTGACCGTTAATGGTACACATAGCTGTAAACGTGTTGAAATCGATCCATCGCTATTAACCGAAGATGATAAAGAAATGCTAGAAGATCTTATTGCGGCAGCTTATAACGATGCAAGCCGCCGTTTAGACGAAGCGCAAAAAGAGCGAATGGCGCAAGTAACAGGTGGCATGCAATTACCACCAGGTTTTAAAATGCCGTTTTAAAAATAGATTATTTTGAGTGTGAGCAGGAAGAAAAATTATATTTTCTTTCTGTTTTTTTGCTAAAAATTATTTTCCAATAAAGATAAAATCGTTTACTAGTTTTTCATTATCATAAGTAATATCACTTAATCGCTTTTTGTAAATTTCACATAAGTCATATATCGAAATTTCTTTTACTTTCACATTATCGAAATCGCTTATCTCTTTGCTTTCTCCTTTGGTAATAATCCAAACTTGTTTATTTTTGCCTGTTAATGGAATTGTTTTAGGGGTGATTCCACCATCATTTTTTTTAATGTTGAAAGTTAATTGTGCTTTTTGGTTTAGTTTATTTATGTAGTTTTCTATTTGTTCTTCTTTAAACGATTCAAAGTTTTTTTGCAGCGTACAGTCATACATTACAGCTAAATTTTCGATAATAAAAAAGCCATCGGCCTTACCCGCTTGATTATCACGATCAAATTGAAATATTTTATTTAAACCAATCACTTTTAATAAATTGAAGACTGAATCTTCAAACGCCAGTGGTTCGTTAATATACTTGATTTGTTGGACAGAATTTATTAAAAGTGCTTGATAGCCTTGGGAATCAATTTTATTTTTCAAAGATTTATCATCAGATAGGCTCCGTTGATTGTTTTCTGTTGCTTGATCTCTGATGATTTTAATATTTGTTGCAAATCGTTGACCTGAATCTTTTTCATTAGCAGTAAATGCCACTCGTAGGCCTATTTCTATTTCATCTATAGGTAAATTATCAAAATCCTTTTTGGTAAAGTAATAATCCTTTCCTTCATCCAATGCTCTTACAAATCCATAATAGGCATCTTCATTATTTTTATCTTTACAAAGTTTTTTTATTTGACTAATCATATATAACGCTCCTTAATGGAATAAATTATGACTTCAAAACATAATTTTTGATTATTGAATAACTACAACCTCTATAGACAAAGCGACTATTTTAATCAGTATTATATATAGATTCATTCCATATATCATTTAGTAAAATGATATATGCTGTAATTAACTTTTGATTTGCCTGTCTATTTATACAGTTTTTCTTTATTATTTGTTTGCTATCGGGTAAACTAACCAATTATTTGCTTAATTGTTATGCTTTATTTTTAAGGATATATTGTGATTGGTCGTTTACGTGGCACCATTATTGAAAAACAACCCCCGAAAGTTCTGATTGAAGTTGGTGGCGTCGGTTATAATGTGTTTATGCCGATGACCTGTTTTTATGAATTACCTGAAAACGGGCAAGAAGTTATTGTATTAACTCATTTTGCTGTGCGTGAAGATGCGCAAGTACTTTATGGATTTAATCAAGAGCAAGAGCGCGAGTTATTTCGTGAACTTATTAAAGTTAATGGTGTGGGACCTAAATTAGCGTTAGCTATTTTGTCAGGTATGTCAGCATCGCAATTTATTGGTGCGGTTGAACAGGGCGAAATTAAGACTTTAGTTAAGCTACCCGGTGTGGGCAATAAAACAGCACAGCGGTTAATTGTTGAAATGAAAGATCGTATTAAGCATTTAGGAGAACCATTATCCAATACTAGTACGTTTGTTGATATGGATAACGTTCAAAAATCGGCTAATCAAATTGAAGGCGAGGCGGTTTCGGCTCTAATTGCATTAGGCTATAAACCACAAGAAGCTAGCCGTATTATTAGTAAAGTCATTAAACCTGAAATGGATAGCGAAACGCTGATTCGTGAAGCCTTAAAGTCGGCACTGTAAATAGGGATTGATTATGATTGAAGCGGATCGTTTGATTGCTCCACAAGCGCAAAAGGAAGAAGAATCACTAGATCGTGCAATTCGTCCTAAATGTTTGGATGAATATATTGGGCAACCACAGGTGCGTGAACAGATGAAGATCTTTATTCAAGCAGCCAAACAACGTAAAGATGCACTCGATCATGTGTTGATTTTTGGGCCACCAGGATTGGGGAAAACCACGTTAGCTAATATCGTTGCTAATGAAATGAATGTTAATCTACGGACTACTTCTGGCCCTGTGCTCGAAAAAGCTGGCGATTTAGCTGCTATGCTGACCAATTTAGAGCCTAATGATGTGTTGTTTATTGATGAAATCCATCGATTGTCTCCTGTTGTTGAGGAAATTTTATATCCAGCAATGGAAGATTATCAATTGGATATTATGATTGGTGAAGGACCTGCTGCGCGTTCGATTAAAATTGATCTTCCCCCTTTTACGTTAATTGGTGCAACAACGCGTGCTGGGTCATTAACTTCGCCACTACGTGATCGTTTTGGTATTGTGCAACGTCTTGAGTTTTATCGTGTCGAGGATTTGGAGTATATTGTGAGTCGTAGTGCCAAATTTTTGGGGATGGATTTGTCAGATGAAGGTGCACATTTAATTGCTAAACGTTCTCGAGGTACCCCTCGGATTGCTAATCGTCTTTTGCGCCGTGTGCGTGATTATGCCGATGTAAAATCAAAAGGTGTTATCGATCAAAAAATAGCTACTCAAGCACTTGATATGCTTGATGTTGATAACGAAGGGTTTGATTATATGGATCGTAAATTATTGCTAGCCATTATTGAAAAATTTATGGGTGGCCCCGTTGGTCTCGATAACATTGCTGCAGCTATCGGTGAAGAACGTGAAACGATCGAAGATGTACTTGAGCCTTTTTTAATTCAACAAGGTTATATTCAACGAACGCCTCGTGGCAGAATTGCAACACCACATGCGTATCGGCATTTTGGCATTATTCAAGATGCATAGGCGGATATCTTTAATTTATTATTAATATTTTGTTGATAAATATGTGATTTATTATTCTAACACCACTATAAGGTGGTGTTAGTTTTTAAGATATTCATTTGATGTCGTTTATCCCAACTCTTTTTCAGTAAAAATCCCACTAAATAAATCGGTACTTAAATAACGTTCGCCAGAAGAGGGTAAAATAACGACGATGGTTTTGTTGGCGTTTTCAGGTAATTTTGCGAGGCGATCTGCTGCAAAAACTGCGGCACCAGATGAGATCCCCGCTAATATGCCTTCTTTTTCCATTAATTCTCGAGCTGTGTTGATGGCTTGTTCATTGGTGACTTTTTCAACTAAGTCAATTAAGCTTAAATCTAAATTATCAGGAATAAATCCTGCACCAATACCTTGGATCTTGTGTGGCCCCGGTTTTATTGGTTCACCAGCGAGTGCTTGGCTAATGACTGATGAGTTAGTTGGTTCAACGGCAACCGCAGTAATATCCTTTTCTTGTGTTTTTTTAAGGTAACGTGTTACACCTGTAAAAGTGCCTCCAGTTCCGACGCCAGCAATAAAAATATCGACTTTACCATCGGTATCTTGCCAAATTTCAGGACCCGTTGTTTTTTCATGAATTTCTGGATTGGCTGGATTGCTAAATTGTTGTAGCATAATATTTTTTGTAGGATCATTTGCGACAATTTCTTCAGCTTTTTCGATAGCGCCTTTCATTCCTTTGGCTGCTTCGGTTAATACTAAGTTAGCGCCAAGCGCTTTAAGTAGCTTTCTACGCTCTATACTCATGCTTTCAGGCATTGTTAATGTTAATTTATAACCACGAGCGGCTGCAACAGCGGCGAGCGCAATGCCCGTATTGCCACTGGTGGGTTCAACTAATTCAACGTCAGAATTTAATAAACCTCGTTTTTCAGCATCCCAAATCATATTCGATGCAATGCGGCATTTAACACTAAAACTCGGATTGCGTGATTCGACTTTGGCTAATATGTTGCCATGACCAAAGTGTTTTAATCTGACTAATGGAGTATGCCCAATGGTTTGTGAGTTATCATCAAATATGTTACTCATATCAAAATCCTTAATTAATCGTTTTAAAATAAATAGTATTGTACTACTGATTATGAATAATCATTATTATAAATATAATCCAAAAAGACGATACTAATTAATCATTATAACAATATTCATTTTAGTCATAAGAATAATCTTATGATAAGAAAAATAAACACTAATCCCGTATAATGTTTTTTTGATTTTATTTTTATCATCATCTTAAATGATAGATTTTTTGTTATTATATTAACGCAATTAATAGATTAATTTGACCGTAGCTTAATGAGAAAACGACTAAAACCAACAAGATCAAAGCCAAAAATAGAAATATTAGGACCGTTCCAAAAGTCTTTAATTTGTACCTTGATAATGGGTTGTATTACAGGAATATTGTTAGGGGGTGTGTGTTGTGTTTTATTTATTTTTGTAATTGATTTTTATTTTGTCGATACTTTACTTTTTTTTGACGCAGTTAATCGTTTTTTAGGTTTGAATTTATTGAATTTTAATAGTTGTATATGTGGGATTTTTTTAATTACTAGTCTGTTGTATATAGTGAAAATGTTTTTTTCGCCAGTTTTTTCTATAGTTAGCAATAATAAAATTATTGTATCACGAAAATTTAGGCGAGATATTTGTTATGATATCAATAGTGATCTTAATGTTAAAATTACTATGCGATTATCTCGTCAGCATGATGGAATAAATAGGTATAGATCTTCAGCATTCGTAAATTCATGTTTGTTATGTTTGACTTTCAAAAATGATAAGCTTAAGTTAAATAAACGTTGGGTAAGTGGTTTTTATTCGTATGAGGAAACAAGCGCATTTATCTACGCTTTGAAAAGTCGTCAGGTTCAATTTTATTTTAAAGGCTATGGTGCTAAATATTTTTCTCAATTAATGGGTTTTAAATCATCAAATAATTGATAATGATTTATTAAAGGCTGGTATTTAATTTTATAATTTTATGCAATAGTTATGTAACTATTTTGTTTACGACATTAAATTGGCTTTTATTAGAAATCATTGATATCACTTTCCATCTCAAACTCAATTTTTTTAATTGCTTGTTCACAGCGGTAAATTCGATTATCAAGTGCAGCTATTTTGCTTTGGTTAATGATGTCAGATGATAGTTCTAACTCGTATTTCATTTCTTGCAATCGACGTAAATAATCTAAATGGCGCATGTGTTTTTGAGCTAGGGTTTCTTCAATAATGATTTGGGGCTCTTTTTTGCGCAAATTGTGGGTGGCTAGTTCACGTGTTAGGGCTGTAATTTGGTTGACTAACATGTCTGATAAAAAAGTGATTTGTTCGACTTTTTCTGATTCGATATTAGCAACTAATGTTTGATAGGTGTGTTTTATTTTTTCAAGATAAAATGTTTTGTCTGTCACAATTTTATTGGTTTGAAATAGTTGTTCGTCAAAATAGGGCTCTTGATATTGCTTTTCGTTTGCTAAATTGATTTGTTGTTCTAGCTGGTTAATTTGATTTTGTAGTGTTGTGAGTAAATCTGCCATTATTGTCGGCCTTTTTAATAAGGTAAGGAATCATCTGAACCAAAGTAATCACCTAAGTGCAATTTGGCTAAATTTATAATTTTCATAAATGCTTCAAATGTTAGTTTATTGTCTTCTGAGCTATTTTCTGCGATGATTTTTTTAGCAATCAACTTTAATTTTAATTGATTATAACAGTCAATTAAGTTAAGTGGTAAAGGTGATAGTGCGCGTCGTCCTAGCCAAAATATCCCTTGTAAAGGTAAACTTAAGGCAAATAATATGGTTATTGCTGTTACTGCAATTTGAGCAGGCAGGCAATATTGCCAAACTAGTAAGCCAATAATGATAGGGGGCAAGTATTTATTTGCGGTTTTTATGTGGTTAATGATTTTTAATTCAGGAAATGAATGCATTAGCTGTTTGTCCGTCGGACAAAGCTTCATATACCTTATCCCTGCTTTAATTGTGTTTATTAGGTTCATCTTTTGCGGATTCCTCGACATTCACTTCTTATTGTCTTAAAATAGTGTTATTCAAATTGGAGACTCCTCTATTTTATCTCAAAAAGCAAGATATCAGAAGTCACCTAGTGTAGTCACATTGATTTTATCATGTGCTGAGTTACCAATTTTGATTGGTATATGTCTTTTTATTCAATCTATAGGAATTACTATGTCATCAAGTAATAACGCTCTTGTTCTTAATTGCGGAAGTTCATCATTAAAATTTGCCATTATAAACCCTGAAAACGGTGATGAATTTTTATCTGGTTTAGCTGAATGTTTTAACCTTCCTGATGCACGTATTAAGTGGAAACTTGACGGTGTTAAAGGTGAAGCCTCTTTAGGTGCAGGTGCTGCACATAGTGAAGCAATTCGTTTTATTGTTAATAGCATCTTTCCACAAAAACCAGAATTATTAGATAGCATTAAATCGATTGGCCATCGTATTGTTCATGGTGGTGAAAAATATACTCAATCGGTAGTTATTGATGATTCAGTATTAAAAGGAATCGAAGAAGCAGCAGCATTTGCACCATTACATAATCCTGCTCATTTAATTGGTATTCGTGAAGCATTTGCAGCGTTTCCACATTTAAAAGCTAAAAATGTAGCTGTATTTGATACTGCTTTCCATACTACAATGGCAAAAGAAGCATATTTATATGCTATTCCTAACGAACTTTATACTAAACATGGTGTTCGTCGTTATGGTGCACATGGTACTAGCCATTATTATGTTAGTCGTGAAGCAGCAAAATTATTAAATAAACCAGTTGATCAAACTAATGTTATCACTTGTCATTTAGGTAACGGTGCTTCAATTACAGCTGTTAAAAATGGTAAATGTGTTGAAACTTCAATGGGCTTAACACCACTAGAAGGTTTAGTAATGGGTACTCGTAGTGGTGATATCGATCCTGCTATTATGTTTTTCTTACATGACAATTTAAAAATGTCTGTTTCTGATATTAATAATCTATTAAATAAAAAATCAGGTTTATTAGGTTTAACAGGTGTAAGTAGTGACTGCCGTTATGTAACTGATAATTACGAAACAGATGAAAATGCTAAAAACGCTTTAGATGTTTTTGTTCACCGTTTAGTTAAATATATTGGTGGTTATGCAATGCTTTTAGATGGTCGTTTAGATGCTATCATCTTTACCGGTGGTATTGGTGAAAATTCTGAAGAGGTTCGTCGCATGGCGTTACAAAAATTAAGTATTCTTGGTTTTGAACTTGATCAAGAGCGTAACTTAGCTGCTCGTTTTGGTAAAGGGGGCACAATCACTAAAGATGGTTCAGCTATCGCAATGGTAATTCCAACTAATGAAGAGCTTGTGATTGCTCAAGATGCTGCGCGTCTAACTGCGTAATATTCAATAAAAACCGCCTTAATGGCGGTTTGTTTTTATTTAATAAAGAATTAAGAGGTAAAATTATGTCTCGTACAATTATGCTCATTCCAACCGGTACTAATGTCGGGTTAACCGGTGTGAGCCTTGGTGTTATTCGAGCAATGGAGCGTCAAGGTATTAACTTAAATGTGTTCAAGCCAGTAGCACAACCAAGATCTGGTGGTGATGCTCCAGATAACACAACAACTTTAGTTAGCCATAACACGTCAATTCCAACTTTGAAACCGCTTAAAATGAGCCATGTTGAAAACCTATTAGGTTTGAATCAACAAGATGTGCTAATGGAAGAAATCGTTGCACTTTATGCTGAAAACACTAAAGGTGCTGACGTTGTTTTAGTTGAGGGTATTGTACCAACATCTGATTATCCTTTTGCTAATGAGCTTAATAATAATATTGCTAAAACACTTGGTGCTGAAATTATTTTTGTTGTCAATATGGGTAAAGATTCACCAGAGCAACTTAAAGATCGTATTGAAATTGCACGTTCTAATTTTGGTGGTATCAAA
The DNA here is from genome assembly GCF_009795865.1 of Gilliamella sp. Pas-s27. Lineage (NCBI taxonomy): Bacteria > Pseudomonadati > Pseudomonadota > Gammaproteobacteria > Orbales > Orbaceae > Gilliamella > Gilliamella sp. Pas-s27. Next base: position 27,121 of record NZ_WTEW01000011.1, on the reverse strand, counting down.
AATGAAAAAATCATTGGTGTTATTGTTAATAAAGTTAATGCACCAGTTGAAGAGCAAAGTCTTGCTCGTCCTGATGTGGCAGAAATTTATCATACGCCTAAATTTGACGGTAAAAAAGTCACAATCAAAGATTTAAATGAGTATAGCCCACTTCCTGTTCTTGGTTGTATTCCTTGGAATATGGACTTAAGTGCTTGTCGATCTGTTGATATTGCTAAACATTTTGATGCAAAAATTATTAACGAAGGTGATATCAAAAACCGTCGTATCAAACATATTTCTTTCTGTTCACGTAGTGTTCCTAATATTATCAGTCATTTACAACCAAATGCTCTTTTAGTAACATCAGCCGATCGTTCAGATGTATTAACCACTATTTGTTTAGCTGCAATGAATGGCGTCTCAATTGGTGGTGTTTTATTAACTGGTGGTTATGAAATCGATGAAAAAGTCGCAAAATTATGCCAACCAGCTTTTGATACAGGTTTACCTGTATTTACTGTTAAAACCAATACTTTCCAAACCTCTATCAATTTACAACAATTCAATTTGGAAATTCCTGTTGATGATAAAGAGCGCATGGAAAATACCCAGAATTTTGTTGCTGATCATATAGATGCAAATTGGATTAAATCATTAAATGAAGTAGCGAATTCTGCACGTCGTCTATCACCACCAGCTTTCCGTTATCAATTAACTGAGCTTGCGCGTAATGCTAAGAAAGTTGTTGTATTACCAGAAGGTGATGAGCCAAGAACAGTCAAAGCTGCGGCAATTTGTGCTGAACGCAACATTGCAAAATGTGTGCTTATTGGTAATCCTGATGAAGTACGTAAAGTTGCTGCTTCACAAGGTGTGATTTTAGGACAAGGGGTTGAGATCGTTGATCCTGAAAATATTCGTGAAAAATATGTTCCTCGTCTTGTTGAATTACGTAAAAACAAAGGCATGACTGAAGTTATTGCTCGCGAGCAATTAGCTGATAACGTAGTACTTGGTACGATGATGCTTGAAGCTAACGAAGTTGATGGTTTAGTATCAGGTGCGGTTCACACAACAGCTAACACTATTCGTCCACCATTACAATTAATTAAAACAGCACCAGGTAGTTCACTTGTTTCATCAGTATTTTTTATGTTAATGCCTGATCAAGTTTACATTTACGGTGACTGTGCAATTAATCCTGATCCAAATGCACAAGAATTAGCTGAAATTGCGATTCAATCAGCTGATACAGCTATCGCATTCGGTATTGAACCACGCGTTGCAATGATCTCTTATTCAACAGGTAGTTCAGGTCAAGGTGCTGATGTAGAAAAAGTAAAAGAAGCCACTCGTATTGCTCAAGAAAAACGCCCAGATCTTATGATCGATGGTCCATTACAATATGATGCAGCCGTAATGCCTGATGTGGCTAAATCAAAAGCGCCTAATTCGAAAGTTGCTGGTAAAGCAACTGTATTTATCTTCCCTGATCTTAATACGGGTAATACGACTTATAAAGCAGTACAGCGTTCTGCAGATCTTGTTTCAATTGGTCCAATGCTACAAGGTATGCGTAAGCCAGTTAATGACTTGTCTCGTGGTGCATTAGTTGACGATATCGTTTACACTATAGCATTAACCGCAATTCAATCGGCCCAAGAACAAAACGCTTCAAAATAAGTTTAGTAATACATTTTAACTATAGATAGAAGGTGATGAAATATCACCTTTTTTCAATTAAATTGAGCCAAGTAATAAGCTTTAAAAAGTTTGAGTTATAACGATTCAGTTTTAAAGTATTTTGTTCTAGAAATTTGAGAGAAGGTCTTCAAAAACTTATTTTGAGTCAAGTCTAAGCATTCAAAGTTGATAAAAACAATAAATAATAAAAAGTTATAAATGATTTTATCCCTTCATGTTGGTTTTTAATAGTGTTAATAACATTTTCATAAATTGTTCTTTATTACCTTGTAATGTTGAAAAAAAATCTTTATCTATTTGTTCAACCAAAGGTACAGTTTCATTCGCTTTATTCAATCCTTTTTGTGTTAATTGAATGGATTTTGCCCGGCTATCTTTAATTGAGCAAGAGCGTTTTATATAATCCTTTTTTTCTAAATTCTCTAATATTTGGGAAATTGTCATCACATCGATATTTGTTTTATTTGATAAAATAACTTGTGTTATTTCGTCTGGTTGCTGTGATAGATAAGCAAGTGTTGCAAGCACAATAAATTGAGGATGAGTGATAGACTGTTTTTTCAAGCAATTTTTGATATTCGTATGCCAGGACGAATAAGTTTTCATAAAAACAAAACCAATAGATTCAGAATCAGTTTGGAATTGAGTCAAAAACTTATTGTCCTTTGTCATAATTTACCCTTCAACTAAGCTATTTAATTTGTAAGCTTTATCAATAATATCATCTGAAATCTGTTTTATAAAATCATAAGATGCTTTAGTATCCATTTTTTTGTTCGGTTTTAGAGAAATTTCTGATTTTAATGCATATTGATTATGCGATATTTCAATAATTTGATGTGAGAAAAAAAGTAAACCTATTTCAGGCATATCAAATTGTTCTGTAAATTCTTGCTCATCAATAATCTTTGATAAAGTAACTTCCATTTCTGGTATATTTTGTAATTTGAAAATACCCTTAGATCCTGTTTTTAAGTCACCAAATATACGAAATTCTTCAAGATCAGTTTCCCATAATTTTCTTAAATTAAGATCAGTATAGTATTGCCAAATTTGAGTTGGTTTAGCTTTGGTTGGTAATATGAAAGAAATTGAAATGGTATCCATAGTGTCTCCTTTTAATAAGTTGACTTATTATAAGTTTACTTATTAACTAAGTAAAGGGAATTTAATTTTTTTTATTTGCTGACTTATCACAAGGTTAGTCTGATGACCATGATATTGAATTCTGTAATAAGGTGATTTGAAAATTATTGATAATATAAAATATTTATAATTGTTTTTAATTAATGCTCTCAATTTATTTGGTAAATGGTACAATATCACCCTAATTTTGTATTAGTTCATAGTTTAGGAATAAAATTGATGAAAAAAGACATCCACCAGCAACGCATTTTAATTCTTGATTTTGGTTCGCAAGTTACTCAGTTAATTGCTCGTCGTATTCGCGAAATTGGTGTTTATTGTGAACTTTGGCCGTGGGATGTATCGGAAGAAAAAATCAAACAATTTAATCCCAAAGGTATTATTTTATCAGGTGGCCCTGAAAGTACTACTGAACCAAACAGCCCACGAGCACCCGGATATGTGTTCAATGCAGGTGTGCCAGTATTGGGGATCTGTTATGGCATGCAAACTATGGCAGTTCAAGTAGGTAAAGGAGGGCAAGTTACCGCTTCTAATCAACGAGAGTTTGGTTATGCCAAAGTGGATATTGTTGGATCATCTAAGTTAACTGATGGCATTTTAGATAATACGACTGATACAGGGATTAACCAACTCGATGTATGGATGAGCCATGGCGATAAAGTCACAACGCTACCAGACAGTTTTACACTTATTGGTCGTACCGAAACATGTCCATTTGCTATTATGGCTAATGATGAAAAACAATTTTATGGTGTGCAATTTCACCCAGAAGTGACGCATACGATTAAAGGTTTTGAATTACTGCAACGTTTTGTGATCGACATTTGTCACTGCGAAAAACTTTGGACTCCATCATCAATTATTAGTGACGCTATTGCTCGCATTAAAGAAAAGGTTGGTAATGACAAAGTGTTACTTGGCTTATCAGGTGGAGTGGATTCTTCTGTAACTGCATTATTATTACATCAAGCTATTGGTGATCAGTTAACTTGTGTATTTGTTGATCATGGTTTATTGCGCCTGAATGAAGCGCAGCAAGTTATGGATATGTTTGGTAATAAATTTGGCTTAAATATTATTGCTGTAAACGCCGAAGATCGCTTTTTAGCTGCACTAAAAGGTGAAGCGGATCCGGAAGCTAAACGTAAAATTATTGGACGTGAATTTGTTGCTGTATTCGATGAAGAAGCAGCAAAACTTAAAGATGTAAAATGGTTAGCACAAGGTACTATCTATCCTGATGTTATTGAATCGGCAGCAGCCGACACAGGTAAGGCTCATGTGATTAAATCACATCATAATGTTGGTGGTTTACCTGAAGATATGAAAATGGGCTTAGTTGAACCATTAAGAGAGCTATTTAAAGACGAAGTACGCAAAATAGGTTTAGAACTTGGCTTACCTTACGATATGCTTTATCGCCATCCATTCCCAGGACCAGGTTTAGGTGTACGAGTTCTTGGTGAAGTTAAAAAAGAGTATTGTGACTTATTACGTCAAGCTGATGCTATTTTTATCGAAGAACTTTACAAAGCTGAACTTTATCATAAAGTTAGTCAAGCCTTTACTGTGTTTTTACCTGTACGTTCAGTAGGTGTAATGGGGGATGGGCGTAAATATGATTGGGTTGTTTCACTGCGGGCAGTTGAAACGGTTGACTTTATGACTGCTCATTGGGCTCACTTACCATATGAATTCCTTGGTCGAGTTTCTAACCGCATTATTAATGAGGTTAACGGCATATCCCGTGTTGTGTATGATATAAGCGGAAAACCACCAGCTACTATTGAGTGGGAATAATCCCAATTTAAAGTAGATATATTTTATAAAAACCTTGTTAATCAAGGTTTTTATTTTATACCACTTAAAATAATATTTGATAGGTTTTAGAGTATGGTATGTTTATATTAAATTGTTATTAAATTCGCCAAACGGAATCATAAATCTATGGGGTATTTTAATTATCATGCGAAAGCAAAGAAGTTAATCAAAGATGGGGAGCTTGTTAAATATGAATTTGTTGATAATTGGAATGGTATTAAACCGGCTTTAGTTTTATATTTTAAAAATACTAACCCTATGCCAATTAGAGAGTATCGATGGGATGAATATTTACCATTGTTGAATAATAGCGATTAATTTTATGCAAAAAAATAGTTTAGGATTTTTTTAAATAATTATTTGTCTAGTTGAAGTGCAATATATAGTAGTACTCGATCATCAAATTTAGATAGATTTAGTCCAGTTAATTTAGAAATACTATTTAGACGATATTCTAATGTATTACGATGAATAAATAATGTGCTAGCTGTTTTGCTATTTTGTAGATTTTGATTAAACCAAGTGGTGAGTGTTTTTTGTAATATTCCACTATGGTCAAAAGATTTTAATTTTTTTAATGGTGATAGCAATTCTTCTGCCTGCCAGTCATGGTTTAAACTATCTAAAAGAACAGGTAGAATTAATTCTTGATAGTAAAAATGACGACAATTTGGCATTCTTTTTTTTCCAACCAACATTGCTATTTTAGCAGTTTGATAAGAGCGGGCAATCATATCAATACCGTGATGGAAGTAGTTTCCTAAAGAAATTTTAACTAAAACTTGGCAAGACGTTTTAATATAATTGACCAACTTTTCTAAGTTACTTTTGTGTTCAGCAAGGTCCCAGCGATTAAACTTATTTAATGCAGGAATCAGCATAACAATTTCGGTTAAAGACTTTATAGCAACTAGTTTACTTTTTGTGATAATTTGTAGTTCATTTTGAATATGTTGCAATTCACTCATTGCTGTTTGAATACCTAATTGTCCACTATCTATTTCGATTATAACAGCTACATGAGGTAGAGAAATATTGATATTGAGTTTTCTACTCCATTCGGATAGATCCGAAACTTTATTATCCGATTGGATAATGGATAAAATAAACTCTTCTTTTAAACGGTTATCTTGAGATAATTGTTTTAATAAATGCTCCTGTTCCATCATCATTTCTGCTGACATGCAAACTAATTTTGCAAACTGAATGATTTTTTTAGGTTCTCCTGTAACGCCAATTACTCCTACGATTTCATCGTTTAATTTAAGCGGAAAATTGACTCCTGGTTTTACTCCTTTTAATTTTTTTGCTGTTGGATTATCAATTGTTACAACTCTTTTTTGTGAAATGGCTAGCATGGCTCCTTCATGTAATTCCCCAATTCTTTCTATATCTCCACTACCAATAATTTTGCCACTATTATTCATTACATTAATATTACAATCAATAATCTTCATTGTGCGATCAACAATATATTGGGCAAGTTTAGGGGTGATACTTATAGATTTCATTGATGTAGATTCCTAATTTTATTGTTAATGAAACGATTGTTTTTAATACAATGACTGTGATTTTAACTTGTTATAACTAATTATTTATATCGTTTTTATAATTAAATTTTTATTAATCAAAATTATTAACTGATTATAGTGAACTAAATTTAGTTGATATTATTATTTTAAATAAAAAGAGGAATAGTATTGTCAGTATGCTATTCCTCTTTTGCTATTAATTTATTTTTAGGATGTTAGATTTGAGTTATTTTAATTAAACGAGCTATGTTTTCACTAGTTCGTTCTATATTTTTAAAACCGTTATTTAGTAATTCTTCTATTGTGGAAGCACTAGGAATGATACCAAAAATAGTATCTATTCCTTCAGGATATAGCTCTTCAATATTTTTTCCAATTGTGCCAGCTAAAGCAATTACAGGAACTTGCTGTGCTTTAGCTGCTTGAGCTACGCCAAAAGGTGTTTTGCCAAATTTAGTTTGGAAATCAATTCCTCCTTCACCGGTAAAACAAAAATCAGCACCTTTTAATTTGCTTTCTAAATCACTATATCGAATAACAATATTAATTCCTTTTTCCATTTTACTGTTAGTAAATGCCATTAATCCGGCGCCCAATCCACCAGCAGCTCCTGCGCCAGGAATGGTTGAAACATCTTTTCCTAATTGTGATTTTATAACAGATGCATAATGCTGTAGATTTTTATCTAATTGCTTAACCATTTCAGGTGTTGCCCCTTTTTGTGGACCAAAAACGCTTGATGCTCCTTTTTCTCCACATAATGGGTTTGTGACATCACTAGCAACAATAAACTCTACATTATCAAGTAATGAGTTAACTTCTGATACATCGATTTTTGCTAATTTATCTAAGCTCCCTCCACCTTTGCCTAATAATTGATTATTTTTATCATAAAATTTGACGCCCAAAGCTTGTGCCATTCCTGCACCACCATCATTGGTGGCGCTACCGCCAATACCTAAAATGATTTTTTTTACCCCATGTTTTATACAAGCTAAAATTAATTCGCCAGTTCCATAAGTGGTAGTTATTAATGGGTTACGGCTTTCTTTGGGTACAAGTTGAATTCCACTTGCTGACGCCATTTCAATCACTGCAGTGGTTTTATCTCCTAAAATACCAAAATGGGCAATCACTTTATTACCTAGAGGTCCAGTTACTTCACAAGTATGTAATGTCCCATTTGTGGCATCAACTAATGATTGTGTTGTGCCTTCGCCACCATCGGCCATTGGTACATGAACAAATTTAGCATCAGAAAATACTTTTTTTATACCTGATTCCATTGCTTCACAAACTTCTTTGGCTGTTAGACTTTCTTTGAAAGAATCGGGTGCAAGTACAAATGTTTTTTGTTTCATAAAGTTATTCCTGATATTAAATAATGAAGCCATATAATAAAGTTGCAATAATTGTCATTGTTCCACCAACAAGCGCTTCGTATGGGATTAATTTCATACGCTGTTTAATTGACATATTCATGCTGTTACCAGTGACATGGAAGTAATTTCCTTGAGGTAATGAATCAATAACTGTAGCACCTGTATGCATCATGACAGCAGCACTAATTGCCGGTATACCCATATTAGTAATTGTCGAGCCGAAAGTTCCTGTTGCTAAAATGACCCCAGTTGAAGTTGAAGCAGTAGCTGCAGCCATTAGGACGCCTGAAATTGGTGATAAGTAATAACCGGAAATCCCCATTGATTGGATTATATGAATAACTTGGCCAGCAAGATTCGATGCACCAATTAAACCTGCAATTGCCCCTGCGCCGATTAAAATAAGAACAGTAGGTGTCATCTTATCTATTCCTGATTTTGTGTACATTGCTATTTTACGATGTTGACCCATAGCAAACATTCCAATCATTCCTGCTATTGGTAGTACATACAATGCGTCAATTTTTAAATTAGCTAAAAAATCAATATGACAAATATTACCAATTGGGCTAATCATTAGCAGAATTATTGCTGTAACTGGAGCAACAATAGCTTTGATTAAAGATGGCGTATTGCTTTTATTTTCTGGTTCATCTTTTTTTAAAGCAAGCACTTCTTGCTCAACGATTTTGTCTCCTTTATTCTTGATTAATGAGGCAATAACAACAGTTGCAGTTAACCCAAATATAGCTGGAATAAAACCACCTATCATGACATCACTTAAACTTAAGTTAAAACCATTTGCTGCAGCGATGGTATTAGGGTTAGGTGATATAATATTTCCTGCCTTACCACCACCAGATAAAGCTAGCAATAGTGCCAATCGTGATATGCCCATTTTATTCCCAACAGATAAAGCAATTGGTGCAACGATTAGTACCGCTACAGGAATAAATACACCAGACGCAGTAATGATTCCTGTTGCAAGCGCTAAAGCTAATAGCGCTTTCTTTTCCCCTAACTTTTTGACCACTGCTTGAGCTATAGTTTCGGCGGCTCCTGATTCCATCATAACGCCAGCTAAAATACCTGCTGCCAATACTCGAATGACTGTGCCCATAATACTTTGTGTTCCACTAACTAAAATAGATACAGTTTGAATTAAATTAGCACCACCAATAAATGCTCCAATTATTGCGCCAAAAAATAACGAATAAACAGGATTTATTCCTCGCAATATTAAAAATATTGCAAGAAATAATCCTATTAGAGCACCATACCAAGAAATTATTTCATTCATTAGATTTTCTCTTATTTCTATACAGTTAATTTATAAGATTGACTAATTTTATTATTGTACTAAGCATTATGCTATGTAGTTTTGCATAAAAATTTTATTTTAAAATTAGAAAAAATTAGGCATAGTTACAAAAAGGTGTGAATTTAGTCACACTATTTGCTAAAAAATGTTCATAATGATTATGAATAGTTAATTATTTAGCTAAGTTATTTAATTAATTTGCCAACTGACAAGCTAAAGCGTAAAATCCCCATCCTGTTTTGCTTAACCTATTACTAATAAGTAATACTGACTTGAAATCAGAGGCATTTTAATGACAACTTTATATACAAAACCAGAGTTACTTTCTCCTGCTGGTTCTCTTAAAAATATGCGTTACGCTTTCGCTTATGGAGCGGATGCGGTTTATGCTGGTCAACCTCGTTATAGTTTACGTGTACGGAATAACGAATTTAATCATGAAAATTTAGCTATTGGTATCAATGAAGCTCATGCTCAAGGCAAAAAGTTTTATGTGGTAGTTAATATTGCTCCTCATAACTCTAAACTCAAAACTTTTATTCGGGATTTAGAGCCTATTGTAAATATGAAGCCAGACGCCTTTATCATGTCTGATCCAGGCTTAATTATGTTAGTTCGTGAACATTTTCCTGAAATGGAAATTCATTTATCGGTGCAATCCAATGCGGTTAACTGGGCAACGGTAAAGTTTTGGCATCAAATGGGATTAACTCGTGTTGTGTTATCCCGTGAATTATCACTTGATGAAATTGCTGAAATCCGTGAAAAAGTCCCTGAAATGGAATTAGAAGTGTTTATTCATGGTGCACTTTGTATGGCTTATTCTGGGCGTTGTTTATTGTCCGGTTATATTAACAAGCGTGATTCAAATCAAGGTACTTGTACTAATGCTTGCCGTTGGGAGTACAAAGTTGCTGAAGGTAAAGAAGACGAAGTAGGGCAAATTGTTCATAAATGCGAACCAATCCCCGTACAACAGGTTGAACCAACTTTAGGCATTGGTCAAACCACGAATAAAGTGTTTATGCTTGAAGAATCGGGTAGGCCTGGTGAATACATGCAAGCTTTTGAAGATGAACATGGTACGTATATCATGAATTCAAAAGATTTAAGGGCGGTTGAACTTGTGAATGATTTAACCAAAATTGGAGTACATTCTCTTAAAATTGAAGGACGTACTAAGTCATTTTATTATTGTGCAAGAACTGCACAAGTGTATCGTCAAGCCATTGATGCAGCGAGTGAAGGTAAGCCTTTTGATCCTCGGTTATTAGCAGAACTGGATTCGCTTGCGCATCGTGGTTATACCGAAGGTTTTTTACGTCGCCATAAACATGAAGATATGCAAAATTATGTACATAGCCATTCTGTGTCTGAGCGGCAACAGTTTGTCGGTGAATTTAGTGGTCAACGTTTAAATGGTCTTGCTGAGATTATTGTTAAAAATAAGTTTTCAGTCGGTGATAGCGTTGAAATGATGACACCAAAAGGCAATAAGACCTTTATTATTGAGCGTATGGAAAATAAAAAGGGACAGCCAGTACCTTCAGGGCTTGGCGATGGTCATATTGTTTATATTCCAATTCCTGAAGAAATCGATTTAAATTTTGCATTATTAATGCGTAATTTTGATTAGTTTTATTCGGTTTAAAAACTGTTCAGCTAGTCTGAACAGTATATTCACTTTGATTTTGTTATTGGCGAATTAAATCATCACCATAACCAATCCATTTATAGGTTGTTAGTGCTTCAAGTCCCATCGGTCCGCGGGCATGTAGTTTTTGTGTACTAACTGCAACTTCTGCTCCTAAACCAAATTGTCCACCATCAGTAAAACGTGTTGATGCATTAACATAAACTGCAGCCGCATCAACTTGATTTACAAACTGTTCAGCATTAAGTAAGCTACGCGTTAGAATTGATTCTGAATGACCTGTACCATATTCACGGATATGCTCTATAGCCAGTTCAAGCGAATTAACAATAATTACATTCAAATCTTTTGATAACCATTCTTGCTGTAATTCTTCATTTTTAACGGGAACGACAGTTGCAGTTTCTGTTTTTAATATGTCATAACAGCTTGGGTCGGCATGTAATATAACGTTATTATCTGCCATAGCTTGGCTGAGTTTAGGTAAAAATTGCTTTGCAATATTTCGATGAATTAGTAGCGTTTCAAGTGTATTACACGTGCTTGGGCGCTGAGTTTTGGCATTAACAATAATTGGTAGTGCTTTATCAAACTCAATCGTTTCATCTACAAAAATATGACAGACACCAATACCACCTGTAATAACGGGAATTGTTGAATGTTCACGGCATAACTTATGTAAAGATGCACCTCCACGGGGGATAATCATATCAATATACTTATCGAGTTTAAGTAATTCATGAATATATTTACGATCAGGATTATTAATACATTGGATAGCTGTTTGAGGTAATCCGACTTGTTTTAATGCTTTTTGGATCACAGAAATTATGGCAACATTGGTATTGATTGTTTCTTTCCCTCCACGAAGTAGTGCTGCGTTGCCTGTTTTTAAACAAAGGGCAGCAATATCAATCGTGACATTTGGGCGAGCTTCATAAATCACACCAATAACGCCTAAAGGTACTCTACAACGTTGTAACTTTAATCCGTTATCTAAAATTGAACCATCAATCATTTGTCCAATGGGATCTGCTAAGGAAACTACTTTGCGGATATCATTGGCTATAGATGATAATCGCTCAGGTGTTAAAAGTAGACGATCTAAAATGGCTTCGTCTAAACATTGTTCTTTCGCTGCTTGGATGTCCTTTTCATTTGCAATGAGTATATTTGCGCTATGCTGTTCTAATAAATCAGCCATAACCATCAACGTGTTATTTTTCATTGCGGTTGGACATTGTGCTAGTTGATATGAAGCAAGTTTAGCTGTTTTTCCCATTTGCTGTAACATTGTTATTGTCTCTAAAGTTTATTTTTAATAATTCTACTTGTTTAAGCATTATTTTTATAAAATAATTTCTTATATAACGTTAATATTGTGTTGAAATTTAACAATAAATTTTTATTTCATTATTTACTCAGTATTCTCTTACGTTTTATTTATCTTTAATGATGATAGATATCAAAAATATACTTTTCTTGAAAAGAAGTAAAATCTAAGTAGGATATAATAATATTTTCTATTTAAGTATTGCAGCTGTACAAATAGAAATAAAAGCAAAGAACTGTGCTTCTTTGCTCTTGTAAACATCAATTTATGACTCTTTATCTTTTAAAACTGTATGTAAAGTATTTAAAAGTTCTGCTTTTGTAGCATTATCTAAAACATTTAAATATATTTTTAAGGTAGATTCCTGTTTACTTAATTTATTACAATATTCTATAAATATTTTTTGAGGTTCATATCTAACTGATTTAACTTCATCAAAAAGTACGCTTATATCACTTCTTATTGGTGCAGGTCTAAGTGTAATAAAATCTTCACCAATAGTAATATATACCATAAAATATTGCCAAATGGATATGACTAGTACTAATAGTAATAATATAATGTTATACCATAATTCTGGAGCTATGACCAACATTGCCATGATAACAATAATACAAACGACAATACGAAGCATTGATAAATATCGTGCATAAAATTGTTTAGTAGTTTGGTTTTTTGATTCCACTTTTTTATCCTAATTAATGTAATATTCTTTTTTGTTCTAGAAATTGCGTCTTTCATCTAAAGATTTGGCATTTTCTTGACTTACAACTTTTTTTCCACCAAAAACACCAATTAGCCCTAGAGGTATAAAAAATATACTTCCTATAATGATTAATATACCTCCAATTTTTTTATTGTTTGTTGCAACAATTAACCCTAATGTAGCAATCAAAGCAAAAATAATTGCAAATGGTAAAACTATTTGTGATGCCTCATCACGGTTTAATGAAGAGTTAAGATAAAATATTAATACTGCAAACCAATTCGCAATTATACCACCAATAGCTAATCCCATGATTTTCTTTCCTTATTGTTTAATTATCATATCGTCACGGTGAACAGCAACATGACCATATTCATAGCCAATAATTTGACTAATTTCTTGAGAATGATGCCCAGCAATTTGCCTTAAAGCATCACTGTTATAACGACTGACACCACGCGCAATGCGTTTGCCAGATTTATCGCAAATATCAATAACTTCACCACGAGAAAAGTTCTGTTCTACGTTGATAATACCTTTAGGTAATAGTGAACTCCCATTATTTAATATTGCATTAACCGCACCATCATCTAATTGTACTATTCCAGCTTTTGGTGCACCAAAAAGCCAGTGTTTTCGATGTTCTAGTGGGGTTTTTTGAGGTATAAATCGTGTACCGACAGATTGATTATTAACAATATCAATAATAACGTTGGCTTTGCCTCCTGCGGCAATTATAACTTCAATACCAGCACTACCAGCGACCTCGGCCGCTTGTATTTTTGTGCTCATACCACCAGTACCAAGTCCAGAAACACTATCACCAGCGATGCTTCGTAAATTATCATCAATATGATCAATTTCATGAATCAATTTGGCACTTTTATCTGATCTTGGATCGGTTGTATAAAGACCTTCAATGTCTGTTAATAAAATTAGTTTATCAGCTTCGGCTAAAATAGCAGCTAGCGCTGATAAGTTATCGTTATCACCAACTTTAATTTCTGCGGTTGCAACAGCATCATTTTCATTAATAATAGGAATAATATGATTATCTAACATTGCTTTTAAAACGTCTTGTGCATTTAAAAATCGTTCACGATCTTCCAAATCGGCACGAGTAAGTAACATTTGACCGATATAGATCTTATAGATAGAAAATAGCTGTTCCCAAAGTTGTATTAATTTACTTTGTCCAACAGAGGCAAGTAATTGTTTGGATGCAACGGTGTTGGGTAGGGGAGGAAAGTTAAGATATTCGCGACCAGCAGCAATTGCGCCAGATGTAACAATAATAATTTTATGTCCATCTTGATGTAAAAATGCACATTGTTGAATAAGTTCAATTATTTTTGCTTTATCTAATTGCTTAGATCCACCAGTAAGCACACTAGTACCTAATTTAACAACAATTGTCTGTTGTTTTTTATTAGTCATAATATTACTCTTTTTTAATCGTGAATTATAGAACTGACTCCATCCATTTTACTGATTGTGCTAACGCCTGATGCAGGCTTTTTTGTAATTGTTTTTTAGATACAGTTATTACTTTGTTTTGTTTAGTTGAATGAATCAATTTTGCCTCGCAAAGGTTACTTAGTTTATCATCTTCAAAAATGATATTCATAACAGGAACTTGGCAAGCATGATTTAAAAGTCCTTGATTTTTTAGCGAAAAGTAGTTCAACTCAGCTGCTAATTGTTGATTGGATATTGACGGTAATCCTAAACGACTAGCAAGCATATCTTTGTAACTATTCGGTAGGTTTTTTTGTAGCGTTTTATCAACAAAGATCTGATGGATTAGTGGAGTAAAATTAAACAATCCTTTTATTTTGTTTGGCATCAAATAAGCTAAACGTGTTGCAATATGCGAACCAAACCGAAACCCTGCAACAATGATACGATTATTATCAACCCAAGGTATGGATGGAAGCTGTTCTATTATGGCTTGATGAATTTGGCTACTATTTTGAGATAAAGCAAAGTTACGGCTATAACCTACAGTTGGCAGATCAACCGTTAGCATAGCAAATCCATAAGGTGCTAAAAATTCACTAAAATAACGGTAATAATCAATTTGTAAATTACCTAATGCATTACAAATTAGTACAACAGGGCAAGTTCCTTCTGTTTTTGGTAAATGTAATATTGCTTTGACATTACGATTATCAACTTTAAATTCAAGTTCTTTAGTCAAAAATGGTGAAAAGTTAAGTGCTTTTGTATAACTTTGGTAAGCACAAGTTTGGGCATACATTGCAAGTTCGTCATTTTTAAAATGTGGATAGCTAGCAATACTTGATAATTCACTGGCAATAAGATAATAATTGAGTAAATTATTTTTATCTTCGTTGGTAAGATTTGTTTTATCAAACGATTCAGCTTTAGTTTGCCATATTGCTGCTTGATTTAAAAATTCATAAACCCAGTTACCTGATTGGTAACCAACGACTGTATCTAACCATTTATCATTGGTGTGATGCTTAGTTGAAGCGGCAATTTTTGATAAAACCGCTTCAGTCTCTAATTTTGGTAACCCCCGCCAATGCCACAAAACAGCATTAATAATTCGATACCATCTTGAGTCAATTTCACCATCTAAGGCACTAATGCTACTACCATCGCCACTATCGATACGCTTAATAAGCGTTGATGTCTCGGGGTAATCAAATTGTGGCTTAAATATTTGTGCTGTTAGATTTTCGGTAGCTACCATAACAAATTTAATGTTCTTCTTGATTATTTATGATCACAAATCGGTTTAACAAACATGACACCAGTATCCCAAGGCTGTTCGATCCAAGTATCTTGTGCAATATCAATCACATAATCATCAACAAGAGGCTTACCAGCAGGTTTTGCAAAAATAGTGACAAAATGAGCTTTTGGGTACATTTCGCGGATGGTATGAGCTGTGTTACCCGTATCGACTAAATCGTCAACTACGATAAAGCCTTCACCATCTCCATTGGCTTGTTTTAATATTAGTTTTTCACGCTGGTGGTCATGGTCATAGCTTGAAATACAAACTGTATCGACATAGCGAATACTTAATTCTCGCGCTAAAATAGCAGCAGGAACAAGTCCACCACGACTAACGGCAATAATGCCTTTCCATTGTGTTGCAGGTAATAAACGCTCTGAAAGCTGACGACCGTAGGATTGTAACATTTCCCAGGTGACGTTGAATTTTTTCTTTTCAGCAATAAGTTCTGCTTTTTGTTGTTTTTTGGCTTTAATTTCTTCTTCTGTTAATGTTTGTTCTATTGACATGAGTAACCTGCAATTTTAATCGGATATACGAATATAATAAATTAATATTAATGGACTAAAAATAGATGTAAAATTGCACCTTATTATAGAGTGATTAGATAAAAAAAACCACTCAAATTTATTACTTACTTAATATTGGGGTTATATTATGCTTTCTACACTAAAACCGAGATCTGTTTGGCAAATTTTTAATGATATTTGTAATATTCCACATCCGTCTCATCATGAACAAATGATAACTAAATATATTGTCGATTTTGCCAATACACATCATATTGATTGTAAGCTTGATAAAGTGGGTAATATTTTATTAACTAAAGCAGCTACCAAAGGTATGGAAGAATGCCCATCCATTGCTTTACAAGCACACATGGATATGGTGCCACAAAAAAATGAGGGTACAATTCACGATTTTTTAACCGACCCAATTCAAGCTTATATTGATGGCGAATGGGTAAGAGCCAAAGGTACTACATTAGGTGCAGATAACGGTGTTGGACTAGCATCTGCACTTGCTGTTTTAATTGATCCAACAGTTGAACATGGACCAATTGAAGTATTAGTAACAGTATCAGAAGAAACCGGTATGCACGGTGCTTTTGGTTTACAACCTAATTGGTTAAAAAGCCAATATTTAATTAATACCGATTCTGAAGATGAAGGTGAAATATTTACAGGGTGTGCTGGTGGCGTTGACTTTACTACTACCTTTGCTGTTACTTATGCTGTAATGCCAGAAAAGCATGATTGCTATATGAATCTTTCACTTAAAGGGTTAAAAGGTGGGCATTCAGGCTGTGATATTCATCTTGGTCGAGGTAATGCAATTAAATTGATGGCTCGCTTTTTAGCTCAATATGCACCAGATATTTCATTTAGATTGGCTGATATAAAAGGCGGATCATTACGTAATGCGATTCCAAGAGAAGCCTTTGCTGAAATCACACTAAATAAACAAGATTTACCTAAATTAGAAGCAATTGTTCAACAATATCAAACTATTTTGCACAATGAGTTAGGTCATGTAGAGCCGACTATTGAAATCACATTATCAGAAGTTCAGTCCAATAAAGTAAAACGCGTATTAACTACTGAGCATCAAAATAAAATCATCAATTGGTTAAATACAGCACCTAATGGTGTGGTTAGAATGAGCAACCAATTAGACGGTGTGGTTGAAACATCACTTAATTTAGGTATTGTCAATATTGAAGATAATCAACTAATTGTTCATTTTTTAATTCGTTCTCAAGTTGATAGTGCAAAAGATGCTGTTGTATCGACATTGATATCGCTTAGCCAATTGGCAAATGCTAATTATGAAATTAGTGGAGGATATTCTGGTTGGGAGCCTAATTTAGATTCACAATTGTTACAACTTGCAAAAAATAAATATCACGAAATATTTTCTCAGCAAGCGAAAATAATGGTGATTCATGCAGGGCTTGAATGCGGTTTATTTAAGCAGAGTTATCCAAACATGGATATGATTTCAATTGGACCAACAATTGTTTCACCACATTCTCCAGACGAAAAAGTCAATATTCAAAGTGTTTACCGATATTGGGAATTATTAATAGCGATCTTAAAATCGGCCAGCTGCCTAAAATAATTTTCTAGTATCTGCTGATTTTTTCGGCAGAAAATTAACATTTTGAGTTATCTTATTAAAAATCATTCAAGACTATGATGTTTTATCTTTGAACATCATAGTCAGATAACAAAAAAACACCTGTAAGATGAAATTAAATTCAAAAAAAGTGAATAAAAATTCATTTTGTACTTGTAATAGCTTTATAAATAACCTACTATATGAACATTATTGCATAAAAAATAAATAAGGGTTGGTATGTTAAAGGCTATTATTGTTGGTGCGAGTGGTTATGCTGGTGCGAAATTAGCTTATTATTTACACAAACATCCACATATTGAACTTATTGCATTAACTGTATCAGAGAACAGTCAAGATGCTGGTAAACTGATTTCTGATTACGATTTACATCCCCAATTAAAAGGTATTGTTGATTTACCTCTTATTGCTACAGCAGATTATTCCTCTTATATTAATAATGTTGACGTTGTTTTTTTAGCAACTGAACATGCTGTCAGCCACAATATTGCACCTCATTTTTTAGATCATGGCTGCGTTGTTTTTGATTTATCAGGTGCATTTAGGGTCAATTCGGCTACTTTTTATTCTGAGTATTATGGTTTCACACATCAACAGCAAAAATGGTTAGACAAAGCTGTTTATGGTTTAGCTGAATGGAATAGCGAACAGATCAAAAATGCACAACTCATTGCGGTACCAGGATGTTATCCTACGGCTTCTCAATTACCGCTTAAACCATTAATTGAAGAGGGGCTATTAGATAATTCGCAATGGCCAGTCATTAATGCTGTAAGTGGTGTGAGTGGTGCAGGGCGAAAACCTTCGCATAATAATATATTTTGTGAAGTAAGTTTACACGCTTATGGATTATTTACGCATCGTCACCAACCTGAAATTGCAACACATTTAGCTCAAGAGGTAATTTTTACACCCCATTTAGGCAGTTTTAAACAAGGTATTCATGCCACAATAACTTGCCGAGTAAAAGAGGGGGTAACATCACAAGACATTCTAACTGCTTTAAATAAATACTATCAGAATAAACCGCTAATTAGAGTTTACCAGAAAGATTGGCCTGCACTAAAGTCTGTAATTGGTTTGCCTTATTGTGATATTGGTTTTGTATTAAAAGATCGTCATTTAATATTAATTTCTGTTGAAGATAACTTATTAAAAGGTGCTGCAGCGCAAGCGGTGCAGTGCATGAATATTCGATTTGGTTTTGATGAAACAGCATCATTATTATAAAAAAGGGTTAAATTATTTTAATTTTACCCAAAATTTTGAACGTATTAACAATAAGTTAAATTAATAGGGAACTAAAATGAAACCATTAGTTATAAAACTTGGTGGCGTATTACTTGATAACAAAGACGCCTTAAGTAAATTATTTCTTGTCATTAGTGAATATAAAAAGAATTTTCAACGTTCATTAATCATTGTTCATGGCGGTGGTACGGTCGTTGATTCTTTGATGGATAGACTCTCCTTACCTGTAGTTCGTCGAAATGGGTTACGTGTAACACCCGCTGACCAAATTGATGTTATTGTCGGTAGTCTTGCAGGTAGTGCCAATACCACATTATTGTCAGAATCAAAAAAACAAAAAATAGCTAGTGTTGGGCTCTGTTTAGCTGACGGTAATAGTGTGGAAGTTAAACAAATTTCAGAAGATTTAGGTTATGTTGGTGAAGCTAAAGCTGGCGATCCTACGTTAATAAACTTACTTACTAATGCTGGTTACTTACCTATTATCAGCTCAATTGGTATTACTGAAGAAGGTAAGATGATGAATGTCAATGCCGATCACGCTGCTGTTACTCTTGCTAAAACTTTAAATGCCGATTTAATATTACTTTCTGATGTGGTTGGCGTACTTGATGAAAATAAACAACGTATTGAAGCACTAACACAATCGCAAGCTGATCAACTAATTGCCAAAGGTGTTATTACTGAGGGTATGATAGTGAAAGTCAATGCTGCTTTTGAGGCAGCTAAAGCCTTAGGACGAGCTATTGATATTGCTAGTTGGAAAGAATCTGACAAATTGATTGAACTATTTAACGGACAATCAGGTATAACAGGCACAAGAATTATTGCTTAAATATTGAGCTGCTAGTATATTAATTTGGCTATCTCTATTTGAATATTAAAAGTAAACATCTTTAACTCATTTATTTACGTAAGTTAATTTAGAAAGGGTATAACATGAAAAAAAGTGGAACAAAAAAAGTTGTGTTGGCTTATTCGGGCGGTTTAGATACATCAGCAATTATTCCTTGGTTAAAAGAGAACTATGGTGGATGTGAAGTTTATGCATTTGTTGCCAATGTAGGTCAAGACCCCAAAGAATTAAAAGATGTCGAAAAGAAAGCTAAAGCATCAGGTGCTGTTGCTTGTAAAGTGGTTGATTTACGAGAAGAATTTGTTAAAGACTATGTATATCCGGTATTAAAAACTGGGGCTCTATATGAAGGTACTTACTATCTTGGAACCTCCATGGCTCGTCCAATTATTGCAAAAGCACAAGTTGAATATGCATTAGAAGTCGGTGCAGACACACTTTGCCACGGCGCAACAGGTAAAGGTAATGACCAAGTACGCTTTGAAACCACTTATACTGCACTAGCCCCACAACTTAAAGTTATCGCACCTTGGCGTGAGTGGGATCTACGTTCACGCGAAGCGTTAATTGATTATTTAAAAGCCCGTAAAATTCCAACTACCGCAACCGTTGAAAAAATTTACAGCCGTGATGAAAACGCATGGCACATTTCAACCGAAGGTGGTGTTCTTGAAAGCACATGGAACCAAGCTAATGCTGATTGTTGGGCTTGGACTGTTTCGCCAGAAGATGCGCCAAATAAACCAGAACTTGTTACTATTGGGATTGAAAAAGGCGAAGTTGTTTCAGTCAATGGTAAAAAACTATCACCTTATAACTGCGTTGCAACATTAAATAAAATTGGTGCTAAGCATGGTGTTGGTCGAGTTGATATTATTGAAAACCGCTTAGTTGGTATCAAATCACGAGGGTGTTATGAAACCCCTGGTGGTACCATAATGATGGCAGCATTACGAGGCTTAGAACAATTAATATTAGATCGTGACAGTTTTAAATGGCGCGAACAATTAGGTTTAGAAATGGCTTATGTTGTTTATGATGGTCGTTGGTTTGCACCATATCGTCGTTCTATTCAAGCTGCAGCCGAAGTCTTGGCGCAAGACATGACCGGCGAAGTTGTGGTCAAACTTTATAAAGGCAATGCAACGGCAGTACAAAAGAAATCGCCAAATAGCTTATATAACGAAGAATTTGCTACATTTGGTGAAGATGAAGTTTATGATCACAGCCATGCAGGTGGGTTTATTCGTCTATTCTCATTGTCATCACGCATACGTGCCTTAAACGAAGAAAAGAAAAAGCAACCGGCCCAAAAGGCTAAAACAGCTAAAAGTCCAAAAACAGCGACTAAAAAAGCAGTCACAAAAACGAAAAAATAAGCGCTAGTATCAAAAAATCAAACTACTATAATAAATATATACAGGTTAAACCCTGTATATATTATTTTTATTGTTGATAAAATCAAATTTTATTATAAATATAAACATATAAAAACGATAAATTAAAATCGTATAACTAATCATTAAAATAATATTGAGGTAATTATGGCATTATGGGGTGGACGTTTTAGCCAAGCGGCAGATCAAAGGTTTAAACATTTTAATGACTCATTACGCTTTGACTATCGTCTTGCTGAGCAAGATATTATCGGTTCGATTGCTTGGTCAAAAGCATTGGTGACCGTTGACGTTATATCTTATGATGAGCAAAAAAAACTAGAAAAAGCCTTAAATGAATTACTACTTTCAGTTCAACAAGCTCCTCAACAGATTTTACAAAGTGATGCTGAAGACATACACAGCTGGATTGAACAAAAACTGATCGAAAAAATTGGTGATTTAGGTAAAAAATTACACACAGGACGAAGTCGTAACGACCAATCGACAACTGACCTAAAACTATGGTGTAAAACGCAAGTTTCTCATTTAATTAATGCAATTGATCAGTTGCGACAATCACTAGTTACAACAGCAGAACAACATCAAAATGCGATTATGCCTGGTTATACCCACTTACAACGAGCCCAGCCAATAACGTTTTCCCACTGGTGTTTAGCCTATTTTGAAATGCTTAGTCGTGATGTTAGTCGCTTAGAAGATACATTAAAACGTCTTGATGTTAGTCCTTTAGGTTCAGGTGCATTAGCAGGAACAGCCTATCCAATGGATCGTGACCAACTAGCGCATTGGTTAGGGTTTACCCAAGCAACTAATAACAGTTTAGATTCTGTGTCTGATCGTGATCACATTCTTGAACTATTAAATGATGCTTCAATAGGTATGATACATCTATCTCGTTTTGCTGAAGATCTTATTATTTTCAATAGTGGCGAAGCCAATTTTGTTGAACTATCCGATCGTGTGACTTCGGGATCTTCACTTATGCCACAAAAAAAGAATCCCGATGCATTAGAATTGATCCGTGGCAAAGTAGGGCGAGTTGTCGGTGCGCTAACAGGAGCATTAGTGACTTTCAAAGGATTACCTCTGGCTTACAATAAAGATCTACAAGAAGATAAAGAACACCTATTTGATGCGCTTGATACTTGGCTAGAATGTTTGGATATGGCTACACTAGTATTAGAAGATATTAAAATTAATTACACAAATTGCGAAGAAGCGGCCAAACAAGGCTATTCTAATGCGACCGAACTGGCTGATTATCTCGTTGCTAAAGGCATACCATTTCGAGAAGCTCACCATATTGTTGGTGAAGCGGTGGTAGAGGCTATTGCAAAACAAAAAGCACTTGAAGAACTCTCACTTGAAGAATTACAGAAATTTAGCTTAGTGATTGAAAGTGACGTTTACCCAGTATTATCATTAGAATCCTGCCTAGCTAAACGTTGTGCTAAAGGTGGTGTATCGCCACAACAAGTAAAATCAGCAATTGAAGTTGCAAAACAACAATTATCATAATCAACTAAACTCCTCAATAACGTTATGCCAGCATCTGCTGGCGTTTTTATACTAACGTATTCACTTCTATGCGATTTTGTTATAAAAAATCTGATTGTATATCTGTGCAGACAGTGCAAGAATAGAACTCTTTTTTGAATGGATTAAAGTGAATTGCAATGAATAAAAGTTATAATTTTAGTGCAGGTCCTGCAAAATTACCTACAGATGTATTAAAACAAGTTCAAGCTGAATTATTAAATTGGCATAATACTGGCGCATCGGTCATGGAATTAAGCCATAGAGGTAAAGATTTTGATGCATGTGCTATTGAAGCAAGCAATGATCTGCGTCAAATCTTAAACATCCCTAATAATTACAAAATCCTTTATTGTCAGGGAGGAGCCAGAGCACAGTTTGCCGCCGTACCACTAAACATTTTAGGGAATAAAACCAGTGCAGACTACATTAACAGCGGTTACTGGAGCCAATGTGCCGCCAAAGAAGCTAGCAAATATTGCCAAATTAATGAACAAAATGTTATTGTTAAACAAGATGGATTAACCGCTATCAAACCCATGTCAGAATGGCAATTAAATAATGACGCTGCTTATGTACACTATTGTCCAAACGAAACAATCGACGGCGTTCAAATCTTCGAAGAACCTAATTTTGACAACAAAACTGTTGTTGCTGACTTATCTTCGTGCATATTATCACAACCTATTGATATAAGTAGATATGGCATCATTTATGCTGGTGCACAAAAAAATATCGGCCCATCAGGTATCACTATAGTTATTGTGCGTGAAGACCTAATTGGCTATGCACAAAAAATCCTACCATCAATATTAGACTACAAAATCTTATTAGACAACGACTCCATGTTTAACACACCGCCTACATTTGCATGGTACATGTCTGGTTTAGTTTTTAAATGGATTAAAAACCTTGGTGGACTAAAAGCAATGCAACAACGAAACCAGGCCAAGGCGCAATTACTTTATCAATTTATCGATCAATCCGGTTTTTATAGAAATACGGTTTCTAAAGCTAATCGATCAATAATGAACGTCACCTTTTTATCACCAAATGAACAATTGGATAAAAAATTTGTAAGCGAAGCAACCCAAGCTAACATTATAGGAATAAAAGGTCACCGAATTGCTGGAGGAATGCGTGCATCTATTTATAATGCCATGGATCAAGATGGTGTAAATTATTTAATTGATTTTATGCAACAATTTGAAAAACAAAATGGTTAATTTAAGATTTTACTAAGAAGTATCAATAACCAAAAGGGAGGAAAAACCTCCCGCTTTTTAGTGACAAATTATTTACAACTATAAACCTCACCAACCATAACTGCATCTGTTGGTGCAATATCTGAAATGTACTGCATAGACGTATCTTGTGCATTGTAAATCACATTTCCTCCTATCTCAGCGGCCTTATTCATCAGTTCTGTCGCGGCATCACGAATAAGCTCGCTATGCGTTTTTACTCCTGAAAAGAAACTACTACGACGCCCCTCAGCCTTACCTAATAATTGACAAGAAGCGGCAGGCTTTGTATCGATGAATTTAACCTGACTACCAGCAGAGGTAAGTTGATGATTAGAGTTACTACAAGCACTTAAAAGCAGCGTTGCTGATATTGCAACGCCGATAACTAGTGATTTTTTGATAAACATAATTTCCTCATCCAATATAACAACGAATAATAACTTAAATTATTGTATCAGTTTAGTTAAACAAAAAATATCAGTAATTAAATTAGCATAAAACTTAATAAAATACAGATTAATAAATAGCCAAATCAACTTGTTTTATTAATTAATTGTAGCAAATTCGATTTAACTCTATTATAATCGCAACCCTACTAACTCAGTAGCACATCCAAATGGCCCCTTAGCTCAGTTGGTCAGAGCAGTCGACTCATAATCGATTGGTCACTGGTTCAAGTCCAGTAGGGGCCACCATCGCAATAATCAAGTAAGTTTAAAAACGTTCAAAAAACCTTTATCTAACAAGCTTTCCAGTTAATTTACTGTTCAACTAAGTTCATCCTGATTTAGCAAAATTCAAACTTTTATGTTATATATTATGTTATACGTTTGAATATAACATCGAGTTGTATAACATGGTAAAAATAGTTAAGCCTCTTACTGATACACAAATTAAAAACGCCAAGCCAAAAGAAAAGGATTACACTTTATCTGATGGAGACGGATTATATTTGCTGATTAAAAAGACTGGTTCTAAAATATGGCGCTTTAATTATATTCGTCCATCAACTAAAAAAAGGGCATTAATTAGTTTTGGTCATTATCCTCAAGTTAGTTTAATTGATGCTAGAAATCTTCGTAATGAATCCAGAGATTTAATTAGGCAAAATAAAGATCCATTAGAAAAAGAGTTAATCAATACTCAAAAGATAAGAACACTTAAAAGTGTGGCCGATGATTGGCTTATATTGGAGAAGTCACAAGGTTATAAGGATGAGACAATCAAAAAAAGTTGGCAGTCACTAGAAAATCATGTTTTCCCTTATCTTGGTAATACACTAATAACAGATATAACCCCGACACTATTTATTAATATATTAGCTCCATTAAAAGCAGCTAGAAAATTCGATATGATAAAACGAGTAATTAGGCGAGTTAATAAAATAATGGATTATGCTGTTAATTATGAATTAATAGAATCTAACAAGTTAATTAAAGTAGGCAAAGTATTTGAAAGCCCAACACCTACAAATATGCCAAGTATTCGACCTGACGAACTGCCTGAATTTATGCAAGCCCTTTCTTTGGCTAATATAGAATTACAAACCAGATGCTTAATAGAATGGCAATTATTGACTATCACAAGACCAAGTGAGGCAGTAGGTGCTTTATGGGAGGAAATAGATATCAAGCAAAGGATTTGGACAATTCCTGCTAGTAAAATGAAAATGAAGCGAGATCATATTATTCCGCTACCATATCAGGCTATAAAGATACTTGAAATCATGCTACCTATAACCAGTCATAAAGAATTCGTATTCCCAAGTATGAAAGGTTCTATTAATAAGCCTATGAGTAGCCAAACTGTCAATATGGCCATTAAAAGGATGGGGTTTGATGGTCGCCTTGTTTCTCATGGGTTAAGGTCATTAGCAAGCACGGCATTAAATGAACAAGGCTTTAATCCTGACTTGATAGAGGCATCCTTGGCTCATGCTGATAAAAATGAAGTTAGGAGTATTTATAACCGAGCAAATTATCTTGAGCAACGTCGTGAATTAATGAATTGGTGGGGTGATTTTGTAGAGCAAGCAAGCCAAGGGAATGTGTCTTTATCAGGGAGTAATGCTTTGAAAACCGTTAATGATTAGTTTTGCCATAGTCATATATTAAGCCAGTCAACTAGGCTGGTTTTTTATTGCCTCTTATATAGGAATATACTTTATATATTATTTTTAATAACACTAACAACACTAATAACATAATATAATTGATTTATATATATTTTTTTAAGTGTTATTAAAAGATAATAATAACATATATAACATTAAATTATGTCATTAGGTTTGATTCTAAATCCGTACTGATTTCTAAATGAGAGCCTTTCCTTTGGCTAGCCAGATTTCTCTAAAAAGTGATATTAAAAACACATGTAATTTTATCCAGTAGTGATATAATGTTCAAGGAAGTTCAAATCAGATGATAGGGTTTATTTATGGCATTACCAGAAAGATTATTTTATACACTTGAACAAGCCGCAGAAAAAGCTAAATGTAGTGTTGATGACTTATTTCATTATGCTTATATGGGCGTTTTACAATTATGTTTTTTAGTTCCAGACGATTATATTGTTAATGACTATTATGATGATACTGGTATAGAGGATGAGATTATAACAATCAAAAGCGATGGAGCAACTCTAAATGATATTCCAATAAATCAGCTGGATGACGCTTTTGCTAAGTATGAAACTATGTACACAAGTATTTTAGAAAGAACAATTAGAATTGGGGATTGTATTGAACATGATACTTTTATAGGTGGTTTATTAGCATTAGATTTTAGTGATACTAGACGGTTGTATTATGAACGCAATAAATCAGAGATCAAAGTTATTGATATATGCTCAGCTAGTTTGCCTAGGGTTGATAAAATAATCACAAAAACTGACGGTTATGAACCCTCTGATTTTGAATTTTCAGTATGTTGGTATATGAAAATTTCAAATCTCTATATTAGTCACTATGAATTGGAATTATTAAAAAATGGTGGGGAGTATCATTGGTTCAATGAAAATGCTGAAATGGAGTTTCAGCGAAGAAAACAACAACAAACTCGTCTACAACATAGTCCTAAATCACTTAATGCTCAAGCTAAATTTATAAAAGCATTAATAACTGCTAATTATGGAATAGGAGTTGCTAATAATGTTCGATGGAATATCGATACAGAAAACATGTAGTAGCTCAAACTTAACCTGACAGACACCTATTACTCATCGGTTTTCATTTTAACAAAATGCGTGTCCGATGAGCAAAATAAATTCTCCAATTGCTTTTCCTTAACCAACCCCTTTGCATCATTCCATGTTTGCCAGGGTGTCTTCCCATAACAATATTT
>NZ_WTEW01000117.1:0-372 GCF_009795865.1 Gilliamella sp. Pas-s27 | reverse complement strand
AAAAATAGCTTTCATTGATATACACTTTACCCGTTTTGCGGTTAAAAATAATGGGGCTACCTCGGCGTGTAAAAAGGTTTTGATATAATTCAGGAATCAGAAGATATAAAGCAAAAAAACAGGTGATGTTCATCAATAATAATACAATATCCATAATTTTTTCATCATTATTAACTGCAGGAGTCATAGTAAAAACGAAATAAAAATAAATACCTATATAAAAAGAAAGACCAAATATTGATATAAAACAAATAAATAAATAAAAAATCTGATCAGAGTTTGTTTTACGAATAAAAGCACAGTAGTTATCATTGGCATAGAGAAGACGCTGATCCGCCCCTGTTAAATAGTTACCGCCTTTTTCTAAATCGC
>NZ_WTEW01000116.1:0-377 GCF_009795865.1 Gilliamella sp. Pas-s27 | reverse complement strand
CATTTTTTTCATAATTAAATCCCCTTTTCTTTTATCATAGAGAATTTTCTACTTTTTTGCCGTACTATTTTAGGGGATAGTTACACCAAACACTCCTAGTTTAGAATAGAACATTTTTCTACTGGAATATTCATTATCACTAACATTATTTTTATAAGTATATAATTGGTTATCAACTTTAATAGTTAATAATTGATATCCTATATAATTTATTGGTTCTGTTTTAGAATATGAACAATATTGATATTTTAAATTTATATGACTCCCAGAAAAAGTAGTTACATTTACTTCCTCAAATGAGTCTTCATCACATTTTGTTGTATTAGCAAATGCAAAATTTGCTAATAGTACACTGAATATAATTATTTTCTTCATTT
>NZ_WTEW01000115.1:0-380 GCF_009795865.1 Gilliamella sp. Pas-s27 | reverse complement strand
CCGAGTGGCACCTTAGATGGTGGCACGGAAAGTGTTTGGGCTATTCGCTTACACAGTGACGTGGTGGCATCTTCGGTTGAGGTAAACGACTATAACTATCGAACCGCCAACGCTGATTTACACAAAGACATCAATACCCAACCGAAGAACACCACCACCTATGGCACTGAGTACCGTTATGAGGAGCACTACAAAGGTCTGACGGATAATGGTGCCAATGCTAGTGGCAGTCATGATAATGGACGTGAGAGTGAGACGAATACTAATGATAGTGATAACAATTCGAGTGAAATGAGTATCGAAAGTGGTGAATGGTATGCCCGCCTACGCCACGAACAAAAAATCAGCCAACAGGTGATTATCCACGGTAAAAGCAACCG
>NZ_WTEW01000114.1:0-381 GCF_009795865.1 Gilliamella sp. Pas-s27 | reverse complement strand
GTAACACTTTAAAATTAAAAAAATAGCTTTCATTGATATACACTTTACCCGTTTTGCGATTAAAAATAATGGGGCTTCCTCGGCGTGTAAAAAGGTTTTGATAGAATTCAGGAATCAGAAGATATAAAGCAACAATGCAAGCAATCAACGTAACTATCACAGTAATGAGTATAGCTGACTCAGTTATAGGACTTAAATCCAAAATCAATGAAAACCCTAAATATATAATGGGTATTGAGAGAATTAAAACAATTATAAGCATAAATGAATAAAAAATCTGATCAGATTTTGTTTTGCGAATAAAAGCACAGTAGTTATCATTGGCATAGAGAAGACGCTGATCCGCCCCTGTTAAATAGTTACCGCCTTTTTCTAAATCGC
>NZ_WTEW01000113.1:0-388 GCF_009795865.1 Gilliamella sp. Pas-s27 | reverse complement strand
TACAAAATCGTATTGATATTAAAAGAAGCAGAAGCTAGCATTCCTGTTAAAGAGCTTTGATGTATCGGATTAAAGCGGGTGATTTGGTGGGGCATATAGGTCATAACCAAAATAAAGGTATTACTAAAGAAACCGATGAAGATGGTAAGTACATTGATATAGAAATTTTGCCAGAAGATTTAAACGATAAAAAATTTTGTGCACATTTACATGTTGAATGTTTCACCTGTGAAGACTTGCCAAGTTATATTACTCAAACACAAGCAGAAGCGAGTAAAACCCCTGAAGAAGACAAAACATTTGTTGGCATAGCGAAACAAACCAAACTACTGGAAAAAGAAGCAGCATCAGATACGACAGTGGGTAAACCTTATGCAAAGACCAAGAT
>NZ_WTEW01000112.1:0-389 GCF_009795865.1 Gilliamella sp. Pas-s27 | reverse complement strand
CGAGCTCGCTTTGGATTTTTTGTCGATTTCTTCTGGCCAGTTGACTTTGATTGGCCATGTAAACTCATCTTCTGGCATCAATTCCGCATCCAAATTATTATCCGAAAACGCCATATAGCTATTTATCCACATCCATTCGTCATAGTTTAAACTGCTATAAGCTGCTAGTAGAAAGTGGTCAATCACTTTAGTGGTATTAGGCTCGCATACTACACATTCTAGACGATAGCTTCTAACCATTCCGCCACTAGAAAGAGGAACTGATACTGAGGTCATACACCCTTGAATATCTGCCCAATTAAATTCTTTAACCGTTATCTCTTTAGCTCTAAAGGGTGAACGAGTAAAAGTAGCCCATGATCCTAGATATAAGATGAAATGTTCATAAA
>NZ_WTEW01000111.1:0-390 GCF_009795865.1 Gilliamella sp. Pas-s27 | reverse complement strand
CTCTAAACCACCATAACCTTTATATAGACTATAAATATCCTTATTTTTTATCCAGTTTGGGACGTTTTCCATATGGTAATAAAAAAACACCATTCTTATCCCTTGCATTTGATCATCTACCTTATCTATTTTTTCAACCACCACTTTGCCAAAACAGAAATTTGTTCCCCCCCACCATTTTTTATCAAGATATTTACGCCCTTCATCAGTAAAGTTATAGCGGTAGAGTGGCTTGTCGCCATCGTGACCAACTAGCTCTTCGGTAAATAATCCCTCTTTGGCATAGAGTGCTAATCGTTCATTTAATTTATTATTAATATAAATAGGATCGCGATAGTGCATATCTTTATGATACCCTGGCATATATTTAATAGTATAGGGGTACATATT
>NZ_WTEW01000110.1:0-393 GCF_009795865.1 Gilliamella sp. Pas-s27 | reverse complement strand
TAATATTTTTTAGTAACCCTTCATATAATTGTCGAGCAATTAGATCAATATTTGAAAATAAGGCTTTTGCATCTTTCGGTGATGTAATAAATCCTAACTCAACGAGAACTTTACGTTTAGTTTTATTTGAAGCTCTTAAAACCTGAAGGTTTCTTACATCTTTTTTGGGAGAAGATGATTCAACAGGAACCACATTATAATAACTAAATATATCCTCCGCTAATTTGCAATAGTCTTTACTTAATCTGACGATCAAGTTATTTTATAACACAAAAAGGAGTGTCAGAAATGAATCAAACTGCCAAAATCTGTAGTAGCTCAAACTTAACCTGACAGACACCTATTACTCATCGGTTTTCATTTTAACAAAATGCGTGTCCGATGAGCAAAATA
>NZ_WTEW01000109.1:0-393 GCF_009795865.1 Gilliamella sp. Pas-s27 | reverse complement strand
TTAGCGGATTGCGTAACACTTTAAAATTAAAAAAATAGCTTTCATTGATATACACTTTACCCGTTTTGCGGTTAAAAATAATGGGACTACCTCGACGTGTAAAAAGGTTTTGATAGATTTCAGGGATAGATATATATAAAGCAACTAAAGAAGTTATTAGAATTATTACAAAAGTAATGTATATCAAACTTTCATTCTTAAGATCTAAATCTAGAATTAATGAAAAACACATATAAATGGCTGGCATTAAAAGAACAAAAGTAACAAAAAAAGTGGATAAGTAAAATATTTGATCTGATAAAGTTTTGCGAATAAAAGCACAGTAGTTATCATTGGCATAGAGAAGACGCTGATCCGCACCCGTTAAATAGTTACCGCCTTTTTCTAAATCGC
>NZ_WTEW01000108.1:0-397 GCF_009795865.1 Gilliamella sp. Pas-s27 | reverse complement strand
ACATGACACCAATTGAGTATAAAACACTAAAACAAGCAGCTTAATTTTCTACGTGAGTTGTGTACTAAGTTTGGGATATTTACAGTTTCTACATCTCAGGTGATTAAATTTACTTAATATATAATTCCGCCTCAAAAATAACAAAAGATCCTCATTATTTTCTCTCATTTTTGTTATTGCAGAGTTTTTTATACAAGCACTATTATTTTCTATAACTAGATCATTCTTATAATGTTCAGATAACATTGTATCTGTTAAATTCAAGCTAAAACCATTTTTTTTAAAAGTAATTTTTACTGAATTATCTGTACCTAGGAAAGCCCCAGCGTAAATGCCGGTCTGTGATAGCATTCAACACCGAAACAATCACCGAATCATCCTGTAACTTAGGTTTATA
>NZ_WTEW01000010.1:0-82935 GCF_009795865.1 Gilliamella sp. Pas-s27 | reverse complement strand
GGAATACCCGCTTCAGCTTCTTTTAAAATAGCGACGATTTGATGTTCAGTCATTTTTTTCATAATTAAATCCCCTTTTCTTTTATCATAGAGAATTTTCTACTTTTTTGCTGTACTATTTTAGGGGATAGTTACAAAACCACTTTGACATTAAAACCAATATAAATCAAATAATTAAAAATAAAATTTAAAAACTCGCAGGACTATTACTTTTAAATGAATTGATTAATTCATTCAATCTCTCGTAATTAACTTTCTTAAAAGAACAATTTAATTCTAATTCTTTTATGTCGAGATAGTCATGATAGCTTGATGCTAAATTCGGCTGTACAATTCTTTTGTATACATTTGTATTAACGGCCTTAATATCTCTATCTTTAGGTAATAGATCTAGATTCTTATCTTTTGATATTCTTTGTAATATAGCGGGAATTGCAGATGAATAATCAGTGATATCAAATAATGCCATTAAAGTATTTAAAATCACTAATAGATCTTTTCTAATAGGATGGAGTATTTTTTTGCCTTCATTATTATTTGTTCTATTTTCTCTATTACTCTGTGTCGTACTATCATAATTGGTACTTAATGGATTAAATAAAGGTAAAGAAGCTTCATTTATAAGAGTAAGCCATTTTTTAGCAGCATCATCACCACAATAAAAGAATCCAATCTTGTCTTTAGAGTTAACAAGTCTAAATTCAAAGCAATAATAATTTGTTGTTATTTTTTGATTAAAGTAGCCTGTTTTTTGTTGATTCGGCAGAAGAACACCATGAAATACAGGTGTTATTTTATATTCTTTTATTGCTTGTTCCCTAATATAATCACCTTTACGTGCATATTTTTTAGGCCACTTCAACATTATTTTTCCTTTTTATCAGCATAAAAATTATCATAATGATATTGAATTAATTTCAATGAGTTGTAATAGTCTTTATTTAATCTGGCATTTTAGTACATTCAAATGCCTTGATTTCATGTAACTTACAAACGTTACTGGACGTCTGTAGATAAATATCTGGAGCGGGAAACGAGGTTCGAACTCGCGACCCCGACCTTGGCAAGGTCGTGCTCTACCAACTGAGCTATTCCCGCATAGGTAAGAAGTGGTGCCCGGGGCGAGACTTGAACTCGCACGGCCAAAAAGGCCGAGGGATTTTAAATCCCTTGTGTCTACCGATTTCACCACCCGGGCTCAAAACTAATTACAAAGAAGTAATTGCGTTTTGAATGCTGTGCATTTTACTCATCTTAAATTTATCGTCAACAAAAAAATTCAAATTATTGTTTAACTGCTCAATGTTTGTCACATTTTGTGTGGTTTGTTAACCTTTTGCTTTAAAAGTTAAAAAAATAGAATTTATTGTTAACTATAAAAATGGTTAGCCTTTAATAAAAGGCTAAAGTCTAATTTTATAAATTAAACACTAAATGATGAACCGCAACCGCAAGTGGTTGTTGCGTTAGGGTTGTCAACCACAAAGCGAGAGCCTTGTAAACCTTCAACATAATCGATTGTACCACCAACAAGATATTGCAAACTCATTGGGTCGATAACGAGTGATACGCCGTTTTTTTCGATTGCCAAGTCATCTTCGTTTACTTTTTCATCAAACGTAAATCCATACTGAAATCCACTACATCCCCCACCTGTAATGTAAACTCTTAATTTAAGGTTCGGGTTTTCTTCTTCGGTGACAAGTGACTTAACTTTATTGGCGGCTGCATCAGTAAAGTTGATTGGTAAGGCATCGCTCATGTTCTTCTCCTAATATAGTGATCTTCGTATTATATACCTTTGCTAAATGAAAATACAAAATAGAAAACTTCTATTAAATAAATTTTTGTTAGCTAGCTTGAATTTGTTTTGATTTTATGAATAAATACAACAAATTTTTTTAGAGAGATTATCTCAACTATGCTAAATACTTTTAAATCAGAAGCGCTTTACCATCAAGCCTTATCCGTTATGCCCGGTGGTGTTAATTCACCTGTTCGTGCTTTTAATGGTGTAGGCGGTACACCTTTGTTTATTGAGCGTGCAAACGGTGCATATATTTATGATGTAGATAATAAAGCCTATATTGATTATGTCGGTTCTTGGGGACCAATGATTCTTGGACATAACGATCCCGATGTTGCCAATGCGGTCATTAATGCGGTGCATAATGGGCTGAGTTATGGCGCACCAACCGAGATTGAAATAAAAGTGGCTAATTTGGTTTCACAATTAATGCCGTCCATTGAAATGGTACGGATGGTAAATTCAGGAACCGAAGCAACCATGAGTGCTATTCGTGTTGCGCGTGGCTTTACAGGGCGAGATAAGATTATTAAATTCGAAGGTTGTTACCATGGGCATGCCGATTATTTATTAGTTAAAGCCGGTTCTGGCGCCCTTACGTTTGGTCACCCAACATCGCCCGGAGTACCTAGTGATTTTGTTAAACATACCTTAGTTTGTGACTATAACAATTTAGAATCAGTCAAAAAACAATTTGCACAATATCCTAATGATATCGCCGCCATTATTATTGAGCCAGTTGCTGGCAATATGAATTGTGTGCCAGCCAAAAAAGAGTTTTTACAAGGCTTGCGTGCGCTTTGTGATGAATATGGTGCGTTGTTGATTATTGATGAAGTGATGACTGGCTTTAGAGTCGCGCTAGGTGGTGCTCAAGATTATTATGATGTTGTACCCGATTTGACTTGTTTAGGTAAGATTATTGGTGGTGGTATGCCTGTTGGCGCTTTTGGTGGTCGTGCAGATATTATGAAACAATTAGCACCAACTGGACCAATCTATCAAGCTGGTACGCTTTCAGGTAATCCTGTTGCAATGGCAGCAGGATATGCGACATTAACAAAGTTGATGGAAGTTGGTATATATCAGGAATTAGAAGACAAAAGCGCATCACTTGCCAATGGTTTATTGGCAGTAGCTAAACAGCATAATGTGCCATTAGTGGTGAATTATGTGGGTGCGATGTTTGGGTTGTTTTTTACAACTGCTCCTGAAGTAACCAATTATCAAGATGTGATGCAGTGTGATGTTGAATTATTCAAAAAATTCTATCATCATATGCTTACAGAAGGTGTCTATTTTGCACCGTCTGCATTTGAAGCGGGCTTCATGTCACTTAAACATACAGATAAAGAGATCAATCACACAATTGATGCTGCAAACCGTTTTTTTAGTAATTTAAAAAGATGATGCTGTTTTTAATATACCCAAAGAAATAACAAATTAAACGACTTAACTTAAATAGGTAATAATTATATGGTTAATCCACTTAAAGAAGGTGCACAAGCGCCTCAATTTTCGTTACCAGACCAAGACGGAGAGCTAATGGGTTTAAAAGACTTTAAAGGTCACCGTGTTTTAATTTATTTTTACCCAAAAGCCATGACGCCAGGTTGTACTGTGCAAGCTTGTAATTTACGAGATTGTGCTGATGAGTTTAAAAAGTACAATGTAGCAATTCTTGGCATTAGTACTGATAAACCAGAAAAATTATCTCGTTTTGTTGAAAAAGAGTTGTTAAATTTTACATTGCTTTCTGACGAAAATCACGAAGTCGCCCAAGCATTTGGTACTTGGGGTGAAAAAGAATTTATGGGTAAAACCTATGATGGTATTCACCGTATTAGCTTTTTAATCGGTAAAGACGGTAAAATCGAAAAAGTGTTTAATGATTTTAAAACTGCTAACCATCATGAAGTGGTTTTAGAGTATCTGAAAAACCACACTAAATAACCCTGTTGAATAAAAGCAGATTAGCCATTAATCTGCTTTTACTTCACTATTTGCATTATTCAATTCGTCGAGTTTTGGCCAAGCATTGATAATAGCTTTGACTAATGTGGCTAATGGTATTGCAAAAAATATCCCCCAAAATCCCCATAACCCGCCAAAAACAATCACCGCTAAAATAATAACAAGTGGATGTAAGTTGAGCTTTTCAGAAAACAAGCACGGTACCAATAAGTTACCATCTAATGACTGTATTAAAATATAGAAAAACAACAAATAGCCAAATTGAGCGGTTAATCCCCATTGAAAGAGCGCAATAAGCACAACAGGGATACTTGAAATAATAATGCCAACATAAGGCACCAATACTGACAGGCCAACAATCACCGCTAATAAAAGCCCATAATCTAAACCAAAATACCAAAAAGGAATGTAAACGCAAATGGTCAAAATAATAATATGCAGCACATTACCAACAATATAATTGGCTATTTGCATATCCATTTCAGTGGCAACTTTGTCTAAAATTGAGCGGTTTTTAGGTAGGATTTTTGAGCAATACCCCCATATTTGGGCTTTGTCTTTTAATAAAAAGAACATCATAATTGGTACCAATACCGCATTAATCGCAATCGAAACTAATCCTAATAAAGAGACAATTGAAAACTGCAACAATGAATTACCTGTTTGTACTACTTTACTGGTAATACCTTGAATAATAGAATCAAACAAGCCTACATCAATCAACTCTGGATAATGTTCAGGCAAAGTAGTTAAAAAATTGTTAGCAAAATTTAGCATGTTTGGAATATTGGTGATCAAACTAATACTTTGTTGCCAAATTAGTGGTAATAAGATCATAAATCCTACCAATACTACAAGAATAAAAAGCAACAATACAATTACAACAGCCAGCGTTCTTGGGATATTTTTTTTGTGTAGAAAGTTAACAGGACTATCAAGCAAATAGGAAAGCACAATAGCAATAAAAACAGGCAAAAGAATTTTATTGAAAAAATAGATGATAATAAATAAACCAATAATAACCGCCATTAGTGATACGACATGCGGATCGCTAAAGCGCTTTTTATACCATTCAATAAACATTTTTAACATTAAAACACTCCTATTTTGCTAACTTTTAAAGGTTATAAATTCAGCACAATTATTTTTTAAAACTGCCTAATATACCACGAGTAATCTGCTTGCCAATTTGATTAACGACTTGTCTTGTTGCGCTTTTGGCAATTTGTTGGGTTATGCCATCATGTTGTCCACCTTTTGGTCCTTTTGAGCCAAAAAGAAGCGTACTTAAAAAGTTAAGCAACCCGCCATTATTTTGTTTATTGTTGGTATCATCATCGTCTTTTTTATCACTCTTATCAGTATTTTGATTAGACATATTATTTAACGAAAATCCCGCTTTTAATACTTCATAGGCCGATTTCCTGTCTAAAGTTTGTTCATATTTCTTATAAAAATAAGATTGGTGCATAATCAATGATTGGTTATCTGGTGACATTGCCCCCATTTTGGAACTGGGTGCAATAATATAACCACGCTCAACCATGTTTGGGCGGCCTTTTTCGTCTAGAAATGAAATAAGCGCTTCACCAACACCAAGTTCCATAATTGCTTTTTCGGTGTCAAAATTTGGGTTAGCTCGCATAGTTTGAGCGGCTGTTTTGACTGCTTTTTGATCTTTAGGGGTAAATGCTCGTAAGGCATGTTGCACACGATTGCCTAATTGTCCTAAGATTGTATCAGGGATATCGGTCGGATTTTGAGAGGCAAAATAAACACCAACACCTTTAGAACGAATTAAGCGTACAACTTGTTCTATTTTTTGTAATAATGCAGGGGAAATATCGTTAAAAAGAAGATGAGCTTCGTCAAAGAAGAAAACAAGTTTAGGCTTATCAAGATCGCCTACTTCAGGCAAGTGTTCAAAAATTTCGGACAATAGCCATAATAAAAAGATAGAATATAATTTTGGTGAATTATATAATTTTTCTGCCGATAGTATGTTAACGACACCACGACCTTGATCATTGACTTGTATTAGGTCTTGAATATCTAACATCGGTTCCCCAAGAAAAAATTCAGCACCTTGTTGTTCTAATGTTAATAATCCTCGTTGGATTGCACCAATTGATGATGACGAAATATTGCCGTATTGGTTTGTGAAAGTTTTTGCGTTATCTCCCACAAATTGAATTAATGTACGAAGATCTTTAAAATCAATTAATAATAAGTTGTTGTCATCAGCAATTTTAAATATCAGCTGTAATACACCTGATTGAACATTATTTAAATCGAGTAATCGACTAAGTAAAATAGGTCCTATATCTGACACTGTACTGCGAACGGGGATTCCCTTTTCAGCAAACACATCCCATAATTCAATCGGTGATGAATCGGGTTGCCAATCATTTACTTCAATGCTAGCTAAGCGAGCTCTTAACTTTTCAGATAATATGCCCTGTTCACCAATGCCGGTCAGATCACCTTTTACATCGGCAAGAAAGACGGGTACACCAATTTTCGAAAAACCTTCAGCCATTTTTTGCAATGTTACTGTTTTACCCGTACCTGTTGCGCCAGTAATTAATCCATGACGATTAGCTAACGCCGCTATAATAGATAAATTTTTGCCTTGGCTTTTGGCAATTACAATCGATTCACTCATGGGTTTACCCCTTATTAATTTGTGTTTAAAAGATATCGTTATACTGTTAAATCTGTCACAAAAACAATTTCTCTATGAAAACAGCTGATAATATTGTATTCTGAATTAGCGACAGTCGCTATTGTTATTATTCCATCTTGCCTATATAAGGAGGCGTTATGTTTCCAGAATATCGAGAAATCATTTCTAAATTAAAAAATACCGATTTACGTTTTCAAAAATTGTTTGATCAACATAATGAGCTTGATCAAAAAATCAAAAATATTGAATCTGGCATTATTATCAATACAACTGAAACGATAGAAGCATTAAAAAAACAAAAACTAAAAATTAAAGATGAAATTTATGAAATTTTGAAAAAGGTGTCTAATACGGATTGAGCCATATAATCCAATATTTTAATTAATTTATTATAAAAAGAGCAAATAAAAACCCCAATAGCTGGGGTTTTTTATTATCTTTAAACCTAATTGTTTATACTAACCTTTTGGTTTTAATTGTTTAGCTGCGCTTGTGCTTTTTTTTGTTTTCGGCTTTTAAGCAACATAATTAAATTTTTATGTGGTTTTTTCATAGATTATTTCCTTTTGTTATAATTATATGGTTAATAAATTGATTTTTTAATAATTTTTACTATATAAATTTTAGAATCGCTAAGCGATATTGATATCGCTTAGCCGTTATTGTTAATCAGTTGTTATTGGTGCATTAAAACCATTGTCCGAAGCGTTTAATATAAATCCGTTTCATCAATTGTGCAACACAGCAATAACTAAATAAAGTTGCTAAAAGCCATGGAAAGTATGACCAAGGTAATGGTTCTAATCCAATTACCCCACCAAGTGGAGAAAACGGAATATAAATACCCACAGCCATAATTAGCAATGTCATCACAATTACGGGGAATGCCGCAGTGCTTTGCACAAATGGAATTTTTTGTGTTCTAAGCATGTGTACCACTAACGTTTGTGATAGTAACCCTTCAATAAACCACCCCGAATGGAATAATGATTGCATTTCAATGCTATTAGCACTGAAAACAAACCACATTAAAGCATACGTTGAGATGTCAAAAATAGACGACGTAGGTCCAATCCAGATCATAAATCGTTTAATATTTAACGCATCCCATTTACGTGGTTTTTGTAAAAACTCATCATCCATTTTGTCCCATGGTAATGATAGTTGTGAAATATCATACAGCAAATTTTGAATGAGTAAATGTATCGCTAGCATAGGTAAAAATGGTAGAAACGCACTAGCAACCAATACTGAAAAAATATTGCCAAAATTTGAGCTTGCTGTCATGTTTAAGTATTTCATGATATTACCAAAGGTCTCACGTCCACATATTACACCTTCTTCTAACACCATTAAGCTCTTTTCAAGCAAAATAATATCAGCTGACTCTTTAGCGATGTCAGTTGCGGTATCAACTGATATTCCAACATCGGCATCACGAAGGGCTGGCGCATCATTTATACCATCCCCTAAAAATCCAACGGTATGACCATTATCTTGCAATAATCGAATAATTCGTGATTTTTGCAATGGCGTTAATTTAGCAAAAATAGTACGTTGTTCGATTTGTATTTTAAGTTCAGCATCATCCATCTTTTCAATTTCAGTACCGAGTAATGGTGTACCTGGTTCTAAACCGACTTCTCGGCACACTTTGATAGTGATGATTTCGTTATCACCTGTTAACACTTTAACGCCGACACCATGTTCACTCAATGCCGAAATAGCCTCAAATGCGCTTTCTTTTGGTGGATCTAGAAAGGTCAAAAAACCACGAATCGCAAGGGCTGTTTCGTCTTGTACAGTGTATTGTGCTTTTGTTTCGCTAGCGGGAATGTCTTTTATACCAACCGCTAATACTCTAAAACCATCTTTGTTATAGTCATGCGCTAAAGCAATTAATGCTTGTTTACGTTTATCATCTAATGGTAAATATTCGCCATTTTCATAAACATGACTTGCAATAGATAACATTTCCTCAACGGCACCTTTGCAAATCATCAAATGATTATCACTTCCATTTTGTACTACTACTGATAAACGACGACGTACAAAATCAAACGGTAATTCGTCAATTTTTTTGTATAGGCCGGTACTTACCTTTTTCATACGGGTCTTTTCTTCGGTAAAACGAATTATGGCTTTATCCATTAAGTTTTTCATACCGCTTTGATAATAGCTGTTAAGCCAAGCTAGTTCTAAAACGGATGAATCAACTTGTCCATTAATATCAAGATGATGCTCTAAAATAATTTTATCTTGCGTTAAAGTGCCTGTTTTGTCGGTACATAAAATATCCATTGCGCCAAAATTTTGGATAGCGTTAAGGCGTTTAACAACCACTTTACGTTTTGCCATACCAACCGCGCCTTTGGCTAGGTTGGCACTTACAATCATTGGTAACATTTCTGGTGTTAAACCAACAGCAACCGCTAGTGCAAACAGTGCCGCATCACCCCAATCATTTTTTGAAAAACCGTTAATAAAAAAGACAATTGGTACCATAATTAACATAAAGCGAATAAGCAACCAACTCACACTGTTAACACCACGATCAAACGAAGTTTCAGCACGGGAACCAACAATTGACTTTGCCAACGAACCAAAATGCGTATCAGCACCTGTGGCAACTACAATGGCAGTAGCAGTACCACTAACCACATTGGTGCCCATAAAACAGATATTATTGACATCAAGGGCATTATCTTTGTCGATGTTTGATTGTTCAATGTTATCTGTCGTTTTTTGCGTTACAGCACCTAAAGTGTCATACTTTTCAACAGGAATTGATTCCCCTGTCAACACCGCTTGGCTAACAAATAAATCCCTAGATTCAATCAATCGGATATCTGCTGGAATCATGTCCCCCGCTGATAAATAAACAATATCCCCCGGAACAATTTCACTTAATGGAATTTCAATGCGCTCTGGGGTCATATCTTTATGCGCACGACGCAATACGGTTGCTGTTGTGCGAATCATTGATTTTAAGGCTTCAGCCGCTTTGTTCGAGCGAAACTCTTGCCAAAAACGCAATAACCCACTGAGTGAGACCATCGTTAGAATAATAATAATCCCCGTTAAATCAGTCTCTTCACCATTTTGCAAAGGTAACCAATAGTCAGTCACAAAACTAACAATAGCTAACGCTAATAATACAAATATAAATGGATTATTAAATGCCATTAATAATTGCACTAAAATTGACGGCGCCTTTTCGCGAGCAACTTCATTTTTACCATATTGTTCAATTCGTGATTTTGCACTCTCTTGCGTTAAACCAGAAAGGCTAGATTGAAATTTAGATAAAATACTATCAAGGCTGCTTTGCGCTTCGTTGATAGCTTTGATATCTGCACTATTTTGTGCTTTATTTTTTGATACATTTTTTGTCATCTTTAGTACCTATATTCATAATTTCGGCAAAAGCATGCCAACTCATTGTTATCAAATAACGATAAGTGATTAAATTTTGTGATAAGCTAAAATTTTATTGCATAGCAAAACTAGCCTATAAAGCTACTTTGTATAGCTAGCCCTAAGCATTAAATTTAATTAGCAAAAGTGTTAATTAAGAATTTAGATACAACTCGGTGGTTCTAAATGTTTTTCTGAAAGGTGCAAAATACACTGCTTAAAGCTGTGTGCGCATTGATGTTTTGAATTTGTGTGATAGCGTGTAAAAAAATGCATATCGTTCACCATTACCGTTTTATCAATTTCGGTTTGTGAACTGAAAAAATGATGATTTAGACAGGTTCATTAACCGATAATGATGTGTTTAAATTTATCTCCCCCACATTTGGGGTGACCCGATTGAGTGTCCATATTTCTCCTGTAAATTGAACTCTTCACTTTATATTTCAACTTCCCTTCACCCTCGTTTTTAACTTCCATAATAGCTAAAAAAGGAAGAAAAGCTCAAAAGGCGGGCAATTTATACGCTTTTAAGAGGAAAAAGTCAACTCATAAAGAAAAAAGAAAGTAGTGATTGTTGGAAAACAGCACTTTTCGTCTTTTTCATACTCATTTTGATGCGCAATTAATACCGATTTTATCCAATATAAGATAAAATCGTAACACAATTAATTAATGAGAATATTTAAAATGGATATTTCTGAATTACTCCATGACAATTGGTTCAATTTAATCACTATTTTTATGCTTTCTTTAGTCACGTTTATTTATAAAAAACGTCCACAAAATGATGTTTTTGACAATATTATTAAATATGCTGATATTTTAGCAAAAACACCCCATCCCCAATATCAAACAGATTATTTAAATAATATCAAAAAGAAACTTATTTGGAACAAGGTTTGCTTTTATAAAGCGGGTAATGTTGATAAAGAAAATATTGCTATTTCGTTAATTAATGCTGACGTTCATAACCTTATAGAACTAACTCAATTGGATTTATTAACACAATATTTTAGTATTAAAAATAATAGCATAATACCAATAAAACCTTATTTAATTAAAGAAGTTATACTTAGCGGTGCAGCATTTACATTTGCCTTTATTGTGTTGTTATCTAATATAATTACGATCTTTAGTTCTTCTTGGATAATCAATGTTATGGTTGCTATTTTAACTATTTTTATCATCATCATAGCATTGTTTCGCTTTGCATTAGCACCAATAAAACGATTCAAAATTTATCTTTTAATTTTAAAAGATAACAGCTTTTTACAAAGAGCAAATAATGAATTGGCTAAAGTAATAAAAGATAAAAATAACACCTCAATGTTAGAAGAAACAACAGAATCAGAAAAATAACCAATCCATAACAATTCAATCAACAGGGTGAATTATAGTCATGACTTTTCATCCTGTTTTTTAGATAACAACTAATAGATAACAACTAAGCACGAATGTTTAATCTTGTGTTTTTTAACTGATTAACAAGATCTAATAGTGATGAATTGAGTTGATGCATGAATTGCTGATACGAAAATGCTTTTTTACTAATTTCATCCAATTGCAATTCCCAATGGGCTGTCATATCGGGTATGGACATTATATCGGGTAGCGATAAAATTAGGTTTTTACCCACCTCGGTTGAGCGTATTGTTTTACCTTGGCGGGTTAAAAACCGTCGTTTGAATAACAATTCAATAATCCCTGCCCTAGTTGCTTCTGTGCCTAGTCCATCAGTTTCACGCAGTATTTTTTTTATTTCGGGATCTTTAACAAATCGAGCAATCCCCGTCATTGCCGACAATAGTGTTGCATCGGTAAACGGCCTTGGTGGTTGCGTTTCTTTGCTAACCAGTTCAGTATCAATACATTGCACTGTTTCGCCTTTTTTAACTAATTTAGTTAATAAACCATTACTTTCATTATCGTCGTTATTAGCTTCTATTTGGTTGTTTTTACTTCGAAACAAAACTTTCCAACCTTCATCAAGCATTTGGTTAGCTTTAGAAACAAATTTACCACCTTTGATATCAACATCAATTTGTAATTCAGCGTACTTGTAAGCGGGGTAAAATTGCGCTAAATATTGCGTTGCAATGGCTTGATAAACAGCTTTTTCGTTAACAGTTAGGTTATCCATTTTTGCTTTACGTAAAGTTGGAATAATAGCGTGGTGCGCCTCTACTTTTTTGTCATTCCACGCTTTAGTGCGTAAAGTATAATCGGCATTACTAATTGCGGTTTGCAGTTCTGGACAATTATTTTCAATGGCAGATCTTATGCCAGCAATCTGTTTTAAATGCTCTTCAGGCAAAAATCGACAATCTGATCTTGGATAGGTAATTAATTTGTGTTTTTCATATAACGATTGACAAACATCAAGCACATCTTGAGCACTCAGTCCATTTTTTTTAGCCATCTCAATTTGCAGTGCCGATAAATTAAATGGCATTGGCGGGGCAAGCTCTTTCTTTTTATTGCTGACTTTATCAATAGTTCCAGGTTGGTGGTTAATACGCTGACAAACGTTTTCGGCTAATTTTTTGGCTAATACTCGCCCTTCTTCATCTTGATAAGGGGCACAAGCTTCGCTTGGTTGCCATTTGGCTTTGAAAATTTCATTATCTTTGGTTTGCAGAACAGCGAACACATCATAAAATGGCTTTGGTACAAATTGTGCTATTT
Source organism: Gilliamella sp. Pas-s27 (assembly GCF_009795865.1). Lineage (NCBI taxonomy): Bacteria > Pseudomonadati > Pseudomonadota > Gammaproteobacteria > Orbales > Orbaceae > Gilliamella > Gilliamella sp. Pas-s27. Next base: position 70,364 of record NZ_WTEW01000010.1, on the reverse strand, counting down.
CCAAATCACGCCTAACAACTAGCCCTAAAATAGGCGTTTGTACTCGCCCTATTGACAATACACCCCGATAACCGTTTTTTTGCCCAACAATAGTACAAAGTCGGCTCATATTGATACCATAAAGCCAATCGGCTCGTGCTCTTGCCAAGGCTGATGTAGACAAAGGGATAAAATCTTGGTTACTGCGTAATTGCTGTAATGACTTTTCAACAGCGCTAGCATTTAAATCACTAATCAAACAGCGCTTTATTGATTTGCGTTTATCTAGTGGTAATTGGCAATAATTTAAAACTTCATCAACCAACAACTGCCCTTCCCTATCCGGATCACCAGCATGCACAATTTGATCGGCCGATTTAATGAGATCCACCAAAATATTAAATTGTTTTTCTGTCGTATTTTTTGGCGTCAATATCCACTTTTCAGGCACAATGGGTAAATCGTTAATTACCCACTTTTTATATCGCTGATCATAAACTTCTGGGGTGGCTTGTTCAAGCAAGTGCCCAATACACCAGCTAACGACATCACCATTACTTGCTTTAATAAAACCATTACCTTTTTGATGAGGTTTTGGTAACACATCAGCAATGGCCCGAGCTAAACTGGGTTTTTCAGCAATAAATAAACGATAGGGCTGATTAGACTGCATAACAACAATTATTCATTAAAAATACCAAAAATTATAAACGCTTATTCGTTTTTTACAAAAAAGATTAGCCTAATTACCACCATTTTTTATATTTAAGCCAAATAACCGAAATAATACAAATAATAACAAGTAACAATATTAATCCAACAAAAGACCAACCTTCACCACTAAAAGGAATACCTGCTAAATTGACCCCAAGTAAACTGGTTAAAAACGTAATTGGTGTGAAAATAATGGTAAATAGTGACATTAAGTAAATTCGTTTATTGGTTGATTCGGCCAAAAAGCTATTAATCTGCTCCATAATTGAAGCTAACCGCAACAAACAGCTATCAATATCTGATACATAATGATTTTGTTGATAAGAAATATCATGCAACCTTTGACGATCATTATCGTCAATCCATGATATTCTTTCAGTCGAAATTTTTACAAAAATATCACGTTGTGGCGACAATAATCGGCGTAAAACGATCAATTGTTTACGAACTCGACCGATCTCTTTATAAGAAAAGATACGTTGATTTAATACAGAATCCTCTAGCTTAATAATTTTATTGTGGACACTATCAAAAGATAAGTTAACTTGATCACTTATTAAATCAGACATTTGAATCAACCAATCCGCCACATCCACAGGACCAATACCCTTTTCTAGATGATCTTTTAATTCAGCAATAGCAGAAATTTGTTGATGTCGAGTTGAAATGATCATGTTATCGGTAATAAAAAAACGGAAGGTAACAATAGGATCAGGAAGCTCATTGGGAATAAAATTAACGCCTTTTAATACTACTAAAACCCCCGAATCAAAACGGATTTCTTTGGATATTTGATTTGGCTTTACTAACTCAATTTTAATTAAATCAGGAATTAGGGGAGTGGTGTTTATCCAATTGACCGTTTCTTGTTTAGCAAAGTCTAAATGAATCCAAAAGGGTTGTGAAATAGAAGGAATGCTATGTTCATTAAGCGGTATAGCTTTGCCTTTACCATCTAATTGACAACAAAATGCTGGATTAGCCTCTAAAAGATGAGAAACAGAAATAACACTTTCACTATTTTGATTCGTCATTATAACCCCATTTGTTATGGTTTTTTTAAATTATATACTGAATTTAGATTAAAATGGAGCTACTAATTAGTGTTTATATTCTACCCTAAGGCATTAAATAAATTTGTGGAATACAAGAATTGTCAGGATGATGATAAATACCCAATTCCACACCATACCAACGCTCAACATTATCAGCGGTTAAAACGTCTTTAGGAGAGCCTTCCTCAACAATTTTTCCTTGATTAATTAATAGGATTTTGTCGGCATATAATGCTGCTAAATTAAGATCATGCAAAACACAACACACTGCTAATTTTTGTTTGCACGCAAGTTGTTTTAATAATCTTAAAGTCTGTTGCTGGTGATATAAATCAAGTGCAGAGGTCGGTTCATCTAAAAACAGCAATTTTTCGGTTGGCTTCGGTTGCCACAATTGTGCCAAAACTCTAGCTAACTGTACACGTTGCTGTTCCCCCCCTGACAAACTACGGTAATCACGCTCAGCTAGCTTTAGGCAATCAGTTTGTGACATGGTTTCCTGAACAGCTTGATTAAAATCGGCCTTGCCATAAGGAGAACGCCCCATTGCAACCACTTCCTTCACTTTGAAAGGAAAGGTCAAGTGGCTTTGTTGTAACATCACCGTTCTGACCTTAGATAACTGCTTTTCTGACCATTGTGATAACGGCTTATCAAATAAATAGCACTCTCCCGATGATGGTTTTTGGTATCCAGTTAACAAACGCAACAGTGTTGATTTACCTGCACCATTTGGTCCAATTATAATTATAATTTCACCAGCTTTTATCGTTAAAGACACATCATTAATTAAAGTGCGATTTGCATAACTAAAAGTCAAATGTTCAGCAGTTAACATAATCAGATTCCATCTATTATTTATGTTTTAAGATTAACCATAGAAAATAAGGACCACCAATCAAACTTGTAAAAAGCCCAACAGGGATTTCGGTAGGAGCGACTAACGTTCGTGCAAAAGTATCTGCAAGTAGCAACAAACAAGCACCACCCAGTGTAGAGGCAGGTAATAACCAACGATGATTTGCCCCTACTTGCAAGCGAATCATATGCGGAACAACTAAACCAACAAAAGCAATAATACCACTAACTGCGACCGAAGTTCCTATTAACACTGCACACAGTAATAACAGATAACGTTTTATTCGCTGTACATTAATACCTAAATAATGCGCATCTTCATCACCAAGTTGAAGAATATTAAGCTCATGAGACAATTTAAAAACACAAAACAGAGCAGGAATAATCAATGATACTGCAACTAAAACCAGATCCCACGACCCTTTACCCAAGTTACCCATCGACCACAACGAAATTTGCCGTAATTGGATTTCATCACCAATATAACTTAAGCATCCCATAATCGCACCAATAATGGCATTAATCGCCACGCCTAACAAAACCATTTTGGCCAAATTACATTGCGCATTTAAGCTATAAACATAAATCAACAGACAAATAAACAAACTACCAGTAAACGCAGCAACCATCTTACCGTAAAGCATCATAATAGGAGGAAAGACCGTAGGAAACAAAATCGATAATCCAACCATTAAAGATGCACCACTACTAATACCCAATAAACCTGAATCGGCCAATGGGTTTCTAAACAAACCTTGCATCACCACCCCAGAGCTGGCTAACGCCATACCAACAATAACTGCTAACATAATGCGTGGCATACGAACATTAAGCCAAATATTCCACAAAGGATCATCAAATGGCTTACTTATTAAATGTGTGATAGACAACTTCAAAGCACCTAAATTGGCAGAAAACAAAACAAGTACCAAAAGTAGACCGATTAATCCCCATAACAACGAACGATGGCGATTGGAACGATGATCATTATTTTGCACCCACTAACCTCTTTTTTGTTTCGATTGATTCACGTCATGCCACCCATCAATAAGTCACATTCAAACTAGGATCAACAACACTATAAGCACGTTGTTCAAACTGATTTGTGGCGATTTTGTCAATAATTATTTTCGCTAAATCAATACGATAAACAAATCCATGAACTTCTTGTTGATAATAACACTCGGCATGTTGTGTCATTTCACCATCTCGCAAACCACCTGGTCTTAAAATAACAAAATTTAACGTACTGGTTTGCAACCATAGTTCAGCTAATGACTTTTCCCTTACAGCATTACCAAAAGCCTGTTTAGCTTTATCTGATAACGTAGACCACGAATCGCCGCACCCTAACGAAGTAACTAAAACCATCTGCTTAATACCAACTTGCTCGGCACAATCAATAATGACGCGTTGTGCTTGATAGTTTCCTGTTTCGCCACCCAAGGTTGACACAATCGTAGCATCTGCACTTGCTAACTCACACAACTGCTTTACAAGTGAAACATCAGTCGCATCGCCGACATAGCTTTCAACACCTTGACTTGATAATTGCTTGGCAAAATCATTATCTCGAACTAAAACAATATACCGCCAATTAGGATAAATTTGCTTTGCTAACTGTAAAACTTGATAGCCCGTTCCAAGTTTTGAGCTTACCCCAAAGATCAATAATGTTTTCATAATATTAACTTCTTAAAATCAATCAATTCTTTTAGATAATGCTCTGAATTTTTCTAGTTGGTCAGCTTTTAATTGATGTTTTTCATCACGGCCAACAAAAATTTTAAACATTGCTTGCCCCTTATGATTAAGGAATATCATTGACGCTGTAGACATTTTCATAAATTTGCGTTCAATAAAAGCAATATATTGACAATGATCTGCTTTGATATGACCACTTAACCCTGTCTGATGACGTAAATTAAAATATTTTTGGCTATACGATCCCGGTGGCAATTCGCCCGAAATTTCAGCGATGACATCACCGGTATGCACTAAAAACAGCACTTCTCCCCAAGTTGTCACTTCATTCCAAATTGTATCAAAATGACAACCTTCAACGATTTTTGCATCCGGCAATGCTTGAATAACTTGTGTCAAAGTAACATGATGATCCTGAGCAATTTTTTCTAATAACTCTTCAGGGTTGGTTTGCATATAAGCTGCTAAGTTGGCTAAAAGTGATTGTTTATCTACCATAATAATTCCTTTAATGACTAAATGTTATGTGGATTTTTTACTGTTTTAACAGCAGAATGAGGCATTACAACTTGACCATGTTTTGATTGTTTTGCTTGTGCTATTTTTTGTTGTAATTGGATATATTCAGGGTTATTAAGTTGTAACAATAATTGTTGCAAGGCTTGCAAAATATTGCTTGACCAAAAACGTCCCGATAACGTCAAAAGCATACAATGGCTTTTATTTTGCAAAAGCCCAACTTGATACCATTGATGAATCAAAGGATCAAACAATTGAAAATGTTCAGTTAGCTGAGTTAAATCAATACGCCCTTTTTCAATACCGGCTTGTAATTGATACAACCATTCACCTACCAACGGTTTCCCCGTTAGCATCATTATGGGTTTTCTTCCTTGATCGAGCTGCGCATAGTAGGTGTTCAAATCACGTTGTATCATAAACGATTGCCCGCCTAAGCGCCCACCAGCACAAGATCCAAAAGCAAAAAAATTTGAACCTTGCTTAATTAAAAAATTATACAAATTACGTTCGCGACTATTTTTTGCCCAATGCGCATTAGTCAAATGAACCCAACCTTGCTTAGCAAGAAACTCAGCGCCTTGATGGTAAAAGTCACACTTATCAGTGACAGACGGGAGCTCGATACGTTTATTCTCAACGCCCTTAGCTAATGGCGTTGTCGGTAACAAATTTAGCGAATAAAGATCAACACCGTCTAATGGCAAATCGTTTGCAATATCTAAATCTCGCTGCCAAGTTTGCGTGGTTTGATTGGGTAAACCAAACATTAAATCACATACCAAAGCAACACTATCGCGCAATGCAATGCGCTCAAAGCGTTTAATAATTTGAGCTTCGTTTGATTCACGACCTAACCGCTGCCTAATTTCAGAATTAAACGTTTGCACTCCTATTGAAAACCGATTTGCACCAGCTTCAATATAACTATCAACCCGCTCATCATCAAAATCAGAAATGCGCCCTTCTACTGTAATTTCACAATCGGGAGCCAAAGGAGCATGTTGTTTAAAATAACAAATCACTCGTGCAATTTGCCCAGCGGCTAAAGCTGATGGCGTACCACCGCCAAAATAGATAGCATGAATAGGAGCTGATTGCATCGCTTTACTATGGATTTCTAGTGATATTTCTTTCAATAGATAATCAATATAAGTTTCGGTATTAAACTTCCTTAACGGATTTTGATAAAAACCACAAAATTGACAGTGAATATCACAAAAAGGAATATGAATATAAATTAATCTTTTTTTACCGACTAAAGCAGTATTTTGGATAACTTCCCATTGAGGCACAACATCTTGTGGAGATAAAGGTAAACTGGCTTGTAAAGGCATGACTGCCCAACGATTTTTAAAAGGTAACGCGGCGTTTTCTGCATAAAACGCACTAACATCTAATGATCTCATAACAACATTTCTTGAACAAATAATCTCCATAAATTAAATAATAATTATTATCATTTAGCAACATTTTTTATTAGTTATTTTTATAACCATTTGATATTTATATTGATAAATGTCTTATAAAAATAAAAAAAATCTTTAAAGATCAATTTAATTGTTCTTAATAAAGTAACAAAATGTAAATAAACACCATATTTTTTATTGATAATGATTATCATTTTAATTATAGTGATTGGTGTTTTTTTCAAAAACACAAGGATAGAGATTAACCAATGAAAAAAAATTTTATATTAAAAATCGGGCTATTTTTATTCATATTCGCCCTTAACAGCTTTAATAACAGTTTTGCCAATGAACGAATTGTAATTGCAGGGGGGGCATTAACTGAAATCGTCTTTGCCCTTGGTGCAGGTGATCAGATTGTGGGGGTTGACAAAACAAGTAGTTACCCTGATTCAGTAAAAAAACTCCCACAAATTGGCTATTGGAAATTACTCAATATTGAAGGGATCTTATCTCTAAAACCTACATTATTTATTACATTAAGCGATGTCGAACCGGATAACATAATCAGCCAAGTCAATCAAGCTAAAGTTGATGTACTATCGTTACAGCGTGTACCAGGTACACTTGATTTACTCTATACTAATATTGAAAAAATTGCTGACAAACTAAATAAACAAACTCAAGGGCAACAGCTAATCAATAAAATCAAAACTAACATAACTAAAATTCAAGAAAAAACCAACAACCATCCTAATAAAGCAAAAGTGCTTTTTTTAATGAGCATGGGGGGGACTAATTCAGTCGCCGGTAAAAATACCACAGCTGATGCCCTAATCACCATCGCTGGTGGGGAAAACCTTGCCAAACATACCAGCTACAAAACTTATACCGCAGAATCTTTAATTGCTATGAATCCTGAAATTATCGTATTAAATAAATATTCAATTGAACAATTAGGCGGGATCGAAAAACTAAATACCATTGCGGGAATTACCGAAACATCAGCATTTAAAAATAATCGCATCATTACCATCGATGACAGCTACCTATTTGGTATAGGACCAAGAGTTGACGAAGTAGCGCAAATACTTTACCAACATTTTTACCCTAAATAATATTGGGAAAATGGTTTATAACATAATAATTATATTTGATTTATAACAATTTTAAGCGAAGCAATTGAAGCGTATTATTTAATTTATTATGTTTGAAAGGAATAAAATGCTTAACTTTACTCATTTAAAAAAAACTAGTACATTAGCTTTTAGTTTATCCTTTGCCATGCCAACAATTGCAGCAGAAAATAATGACAATGAAAAATACAATGACGTCATGACAGTTACTGCGCACGAAGCAACAAAAAAGCCCGGCAGCAAAACGGAAATATCAGAACAAGATATCAGACGCGATGGTGGCACTAATTTTGGCACACTCATGCGTTACCAACCACTCATTTCGGCACCGGGCAACATTTCTGGCTCAGGCAGTGGCAAAAGTAGTTGGGATCGTGGAGGGTTTACAGGTTATAACATCCGTGGATTAGACGCCAACCGAGTTTCTATTGACATTGATGGCATGCCTTTACCCATCGCACAAGGACGCGTCAACTCAGTGGGTAGAGCTGGTTTTGGGACTTATGGTATTGGTCGCGATTATATAGATACCTACATGTACAACAACGTTGATATCCAATCAGGTGCAACATCGGTTAGTAACGCCAATAATGCATTAGGTGGTTCGGTATCATTCCAAACAAAAACTGCTAGCTACTATCTATATCCAGGTAAAACAAGTTACTTTGGTTACCAAAACAATTATGACAGTACTGATAGAAGTTACCATCAAGGACTAACTATGGCTGGTGGTGATGACGACTTAAATGGTATCTTAGTATTAAGCCGACGCGATGGTCAACAAGGCCGTAATCATGGCGACTCAATCAACAACTACCCAGAAAACTGGCACTCAAATTCACTATTAGCGGGTTTTGGTTGGCAAATAAATAGTGAACACCTTTTCAATACTACTATTGATTACAGCACAAAAACAAAAAATGCTCATTACAACACATGGGATAAATACGGCAAAAAAATTGAATCTCTTGATCACCAAAAAAGCAAAAATAATCGCTTTAATCTAGCCTTCAAAGATCAATGGAAACCAACTAACATTAGCTGGATTGATACCCTAACGACTCAAATCAACTACCAACAAACTCACGTTTACGATAACACAGACCTAAAACATATATCTAGAGGCAATTTCAACACACAAACACACTACAACACAAAAACCTACAACTTCATCACCACTTTACTAAAAAGCTATGACAACCAAAAAATCAGCGCAGGCTTAAATGCAAAATGGGGCAAAGACGAATCACCATTTTATACATCAGCAAAATCACAATATGGAAATTTCTTCCCTGATGGTGATTACACAAAACCACAAGCAGACAGCCGTAGTTATCAACTAGGTGGATTTGTTGAAGACCGTATTAGTTTTAATATCAACAACAGCAACAACTTTTATTTAGTTCCGGGTGCAAGAGCAATATACCAAAACACAAAACCTCAACATCTTGAAAACATGCGCGTAACTAATATCAACGCAAACCAACTTGGCAAACAGTACAGCAGCAACAGTGACTTCAAAATCCTACCATCGCTGTCATTCATGTACGACATTACCCCCAACTTCACCACTTACTTACAATACAAACGTGGTGCACAAATGCCAAATCAAAACCAATTATATGGCTCATATTTAGCACATAGCCAAATGTATGTACTTGTGGGGGATTCAAATCTAAAAACTGAAACCAGCGATAACTTTGAACTAGGCCTAAAAGGACAACCGACAGCGGGCATTACATTATCGACAGCGGCTTTTTATAATAAATACAAAAACTTCATTGCTTATTCTCGTTACAAAAAGAACTTTGTAGGAGTCGGTAACCGAATCGTCTACCAATCTGAAAACCGAGATAAAGCCTACATTTACGGTGCAGAACTAAGTAGCGAATTTAACATCGGAACGTGGTTTGAATCAGTCAATGGCTTAAGTGCAAGATTTGCCATCGGCTACAACCAAGGCAAATCAAAATCAAGTTATTTGGGCGACAAATACATTGAAATGGACACCATAGCGCCATTAAAAAGCACTATTGGACTCGCATGGGATGACCCCAACCAATACTACGGTTTTGCATTGACAACAACATTCCAAAAAGGCAAAAAAACTGACGGTACAACTCGTGAAACATATAACAACGATGGTAAACCAATTAAAGACTCAACTGATGATTATTTTAGAATTGCAGGCCATGGAATTATTGATTTAACGGGTTATGTTAATATCACTAAAAACGTAAAATTAAGTGGTGGTATTTATAACCTTACCGATCAAAAATACTGGGATTACCTGAGCAATAATAAATTATACAAAACATCAAATTATAAATACCTAGAAATGTTTACCGCACCAGGTAGGACATTCCAATTAGGGATGGATATTGATTTTTAATCGCAAATTAAAGACACGGTATTTTTTGAGACTAACCCGCTTAAGCGGGTTATTTTTTATAAAAAGAAGCTAGGGATTAACAGCTATAAAAAACATCAATAAAATCAATCCTCATCCAAAATTTTATCAGAACAATAAATAAGATCGACACTATAATTTCAGACATTTTAATTTTACCCTAAAAATCAGTCAGGAAAGGTATTGATTTTATTAAAGTTTTTATTTTAATGTTTTTTACAAAAAACTCACTCAAACCAAATCATTGATGCCATCTGCTTTCCCGACGGTATGAATAACCGCCAACATAACTACCCACGCTACAGGTGACAGTTATTCAATTAATCAAATACTCTACCACTTTGTAACACGGTTAATGATTGAATTTTGAGCTTGGCGAGTGTTCACAGGTGGACTATTTTTCCCGATAATCCACAACTGCTCAGCATTCGCTAGCTCATCCCTCGCCTAAAATAATTTCATTGGAAATTACCCACCAAAGGATTAGCCTATCCTCTTGCGACGAAAGACCAGTTAGAAGTCTGCACCCTTTCGAGTTAGGTCATGTTTCATACCCTATATTGACCATTACAGCCAATCATTCGCTTTCTCTAACCTCCCTTACCTGCATGTTCATCAGCATCACTTACGCTTTGCCTGCCAACCTCAATCTTTGCACTCTATATATAATATCGATTGCTGAATTGTGGACGGCAAACGTACAGGCTTACCAAGTTCCATTATTATCACACGAGTAGTTAAGATGTAGACTGTTCGCCGATAGTCTTATTGATGACGTATTCCCACGATAAACAGGAATATCCGACTATTTTACCTTTTGGTCAAAGCCTATCAGTAGTTTTGGCTTTTTCAGCATTACGACGTTTATTATCTATTCACTTACGTTCATCTTTCTACCCAGTCTAGCCCCTCATGACATACTACTTGCCATTACTTAATGTTACCTCACAGTACGCATTAACCTTGCTATTCCTCAAGGGGGTACATTGTCAGGAAGCTCCGCACCAGACCGTTGCCAGTCTCGCACTATCCCTAGACTACTGTTAGCCATATAACAGGTTGAACTCTCATTCTTGTATAATGTTACTACAATCCTGATTCAACAATGATAATAATAGCTTTTGCACTTATCACTACACACACTTCATCAATTTCAGCTTAAACTATATGCTGATTGGAATTCTCTCCTCTCCTTCAACGATTACAATAATATCTATTGCATCCTGTTGGAAAGTACCAGAATTTATCAGATGTGTTTAAATTGAATTGTAAAAAGAGAGTTAGTTCTCTATAATAGTTGAGATATCTCAACTAGATTATATTACCAACTGTACCTTTGGAGGGTTATATACACAGTATCCTTTCGGACACTATATATAATGTCCTACTTAGATACTGTGTAGAGACACTTAGGGCTTTTGACCCTAAGTATCCACCTAAAATATTGATAAAAATCAATAAGTTAGGCGTGGTAAGCACGACCCTTGTCGCACTTATCGTTTGCTGAATTGTGGACGACGACGAGCTTTTCGTAGACCCACTTTTTTACGTTCAACTTGACGTGCATCACGAGTAACGAAGCCTGCTTGACGCAATGCTGAGCGTAAGGTTTCGTCATATTCCATTAACGCACGAGTAATACCGTGACGAATAGCACCAGCTTGACCTGAAATACCACCACCTTTAACAGTGATGTAAAGATCAAGTTTGTCAGTCATTTCTACTAACTCTAATGGTTGCATAACAACCATACGAGCAGTATCACGACCAAAGTATTGCTCTAATGAACGTTTGTTAATAACGATGTTACCACTACCTGGTTTGATAAACACACGAGCAGCGGAACTTTTGCGGCGACCTGTACCGTAATATTGATTATCAGCCATCTTCTATCCCCTTAAATATCTAATACTTGCGGTTGTTGTGCCGCATGATTGTGCTCATTACCAGCATAAACTTTTAGTTTACGGTACATTGCACGACCAAGAGGACCTTTCGGTAACATGCCTTTTACAGCAATTTCGATGACTTGTTCAGGATGACGTTCAATCATTTCTTTAAAAGTCGCTTCTTTAAGTCCACCGATGTAACCAGTATGACGATAATAAATTTTATCAGTGCGTTTTTTGCCTGTTACAGCAACTTTTTCTGCATTGATAACGATAATATAATCACCTGTATCAACATGTGGTGTATATTCTGCTTTGTGTTTACCACGCAAACGGCTTGCGATTTCAGTAGCTAAACGACCTAACGTTTTACCTGCTGCATCAACAACATACCAGTCGCGTTTAACTGTTTCTGGTTTAGCTGAAAAAGTACTCATTCGTAATTATCCAATTTTAAATTAATCTCACGTTAATAAATCATTTTGATTTATTTACACTTTTTGATTGTATCTATTAACCAACTCACCCCTTCGAGTGGTTATATTAATATCGACAACCGCAAACAACGTTGGGAAAAACATTGTCGTAACGTGGGTTGCGATATTATACAGAAATAATATAAAAGCGCTAGAGTAAAAAAGAAAAAATCATAGCGAGAAGGGACGCTTGCTGATAAACTAAAAAATAATATTGAATGACAGAATATTTTAATAAATGAACAATACAATTCAACTTTCAGAAGAAGATTATATTAGCAGAGGATTGCATCGAAAATGTTATCATTATCCGAATGATCCAAGTAAGTGTATCAAAGTAAATTATAATGTTGGTGCCGAAGAGGAAACAAATCGAGAAATTTCCTATTATAAACATCTAATTAGACGCAACGTTTCATTTGATGCGCTAGCAAAATATTACGGTCCAGTTTCAACGAGTTATGGTAAAGGTCATGCTTTTGAACTTATTCGGGATTATAATGGTGAAATAGCTATACCGCTTGAAAGATACCTCGCTGATGAAAAATTAACTATGCAATATTATGATGGTTTAGTGCTTGCTTTAAAAACGCTAAAATCAGCTTTATTAAAAGACCGCATTATTACAATGACAATAAAAAGCAAAAATATTTTATTTCAACACTTAAGTACTGAAAAAAGCCGATTAGTTATTATCGATAATATTGGTAACTCAACCTTAATTCCGATTGCCAATTACATTCCATTTTTTGCTAAAGCTAAAATTGAACGAACTTGGCAACGTTTTTTAATATCAATAATTAAAGAAAATAGCGACAACCAATTGATCACACGTTTAGTTGACGATCTGAATCAATAATTCGAAATTGTGCAATAACACCGTTCGCTTTATCAGGCCTATTTTTTAAGGTAAATAGGCCATGGTGCAATTTGGCAATACGATTAACAATACTTAAGCCAAGCCCAATACCATTATGCTTACGATCCATCCGAAAGAAGGCTTGGGTCAATTGTTCGCTTTTAGATTCATCGATCCCTTTACCATCATCTTCGACCGTAATAACAATGTCTTTTTTGTCTTGATAACAACTTACCATAATTTTGGTGTTATCTGGACTGTAACGATAACTATTTTCGACTAAATTACGCACTAATAGCCTTATCAAAGTCACATCACCATTAAAAACAAGATTTTTATTAACCATATACCATTCAAGGCGTTGCTGTTTTTTTGAGGTTAATTCTGTTAGCTCGTCGGATAACGGAATCATAATATCATTATAAAAATTAATATGTTGATATTGGCCTATTGTAAATTTTTGACTAGCTCGTGCAAGCATTAATAGTTGTTCGACAGTATTAACTAAACGATCTATACGACTAATTAATTCACAACAATCAATATTATGTTTATTTTCTAATAATTCTAAATGCAAACGGATACCCGCTAAAGGTGTTCGCATTTCGTGAGCCACATCAGCGGTAAAAAGACGTTCTTGAAATAATGTATTATTCAATCTAACAAAAAGGTTATTTAATACTGACGTAATCGATTTAATCTCACGCATATCACTAATTGGTGCAATGGGGTTTAGGTTTTGTTCGGTACGCTGATTAAGATCTTTTTCTAAAATTTCGAGAGGTTTTGTTATTCGTTTGATGGCTTGGTATGCTAAAAAGAGTGTTACTAACATCATTGAAAACGCAGAACAAAATAAAACAAAAATGGCTTCTAGCTCTTCTTGTTCAACAACTTCATCAATTTTATTTTGACTTAGAGTTAAATTAACCAATGCATCAATTTGTTCTTTACTTTCATGCCATAGCCAAAAAACAGTAATAATCTGACAAACCAACATAATAAAACCTAAAGTAAAAAAGAGGTTCCAACGAATGCTATGGCGTATATTATTAAGTGATTTTGAAATCATAATCTAATTGTCTAATTTAAACGAATTTTAAATTAATCGGCTTATCAACATCCATCATTAAGTTGATAACCATATCCTCGTACTGTACGAATAAAATTTTTACCTAATTTATTACGTAATCCATGAATATAAACTTCTAAAACATTCGAACTTGGATCACTTTGCCAATCATAAAGATCATTTTGTAATAAATCTCGGTGTACCTTTTCGCCAGCTTTTAGCATTAATCGAGACAATACAATAAACTCTTTGGGAGTCAATACTACTTTTTGATTATTAAGCATTACGTTTTGATGTTTAATGTCAATAGTAATCGGGCCATAGCTAATAAGATTATCAGCAGTACCTTGATCACGACGAATTAATGCTCTTACTCTAGCTAATAATTCGGCTAAAACAAAAGGTTTAATTAAATAATCATCGGCACCATTATCTAAACCATCTACTCTATCTTCAATCGTATCGCGAGCAGTTAAAACCAGTACAGGAGTTGATATGTTATTTTTTCGCCAGCGGATTAACAGTTCCAGTCCATCACAATCCGGTAAACCTAAATCTAAAATAATTAAACTAAATTTCCCAAATTGAATATATTCTTCAGCCTGCTTGCCATTTGAAGCAACTTCACAGACATAACCGCTTGATGTGATACCATCATACAACCCTTTTTGTAGCAAGCTATCATCTTCGACAATTAATATTTTCATTGTTCAGTCACCCTAATGTGGATGTTAAAACTTTCGTTACCTATTATATACTTTATATATCTAAAGTGTAGAAAAGCAGTGAATTGCTTATACTTCAATGATTAAAATGATCTATTAAAAACTAATAAGACATTTTTGTATATGTTATTTAAAATGAAATAACTTTAATTTTGGTAAAATCGAAACCGCAAAATCAAGTGATGCACAGATAATAAAATAAACAACAATCACAAACAAAAATATCTCCGTTGGATAAACCATACTACGATTATTAATTTGTGTTGCAATAAAAGTAAATTCTGCCACTCCAACAATATAGGCTAACGACGTATCTTTAATGATTGAAACCCATTGATTAACAAAAGAAGGCAACATCATTTTAAGAGTTTGAGGTAAAATGATAAATAAAATAACTTGTTTTTTAGTCAACCCCAATGAAAACCCTGCTTGCCACTGTCCTTTAGCCACAGCAATCATGCCAGCATGAACTGAATGACCAATATAAGCAGCACCAATAAGTGATAAAGCAAAAACTACAGTTGCAATAGCGGGGACATCAATATTGAGTAATACAGGCAAAAGAAAATAAGTCCAAAAAATAAGCATAACAACGGGAATTGCTCTTAAAAAACCAAGCACAGCTACTAACAAATGATGCATTCCCCCTTTAAAAACCGTTAGCCCCACTCCGGCTAAAATACCTAAAAAGGTTGAAAATAGAATGGCAATAAGACTCATTAACAATGTTAAAAACATGCCACCTGGAAAGTTACCCCACATCATATAACTTAAATTATTATAAATAACTTCTAACCCTTTAAGCTCCATAAGTGGTTACACCTTACCTATTTGTAATCGTTTTGCTTGATAAATATTACCTAAAGTACCAACAATAATAATGGCTAAAATATACAATAAAGTAGCAATGGCAAAGTCTTGAAAAGTTTTTAATGATTCGGTTTCAACTTGACGCGATACATAAGAAAGCTCTAGCACACCAATAGCCATTGTTAATGACGAATTTTTGATGATATTCATGTACTGACCAATTAAAGGCGGAAAGGCAATACGAAAGCTTTGCGGTAAAATAACAAATCGCATACTTTGCCACCAAGTTAAACCTAAAGCTAATGATGCATGTTCTTGCCCTCGCCTAACGCCAGCAATGCCAGCTTTAAACTCTTCAGCAATAAACGCACTTGAATAACACGTCAATCCAACTAAACCAATAATAAACTCAAACGATGGCATTTTCAGTGAAAAAAAGAACAACCAAATTTGCGGTTCATCGAATAACCATAATTTAAATTCAACAGGTAATAAATTACCCACGCCAAAATACCAAAAAAAGAGCTGTGGCAATAATGGAGAATAACGGAAAATTGCGTTATACCCCATTACGATGATTTGAATAATTTTAATTTTACTTTGTTGAGCAATAACCAATAAAAAACCCAATAATGTTGAAAAAATAATAGTAAGTAATGAGATAGCTAACGTAACTAAAAAACCATCCCATAACCACCACAGGTAACGGGGCTCAAGTAATTGCTCGTACATAATGCTTACTGACCTTTACCTATTTTAAAATCACCACGAGGCATTGCCGATGTAGTATCAGGTCCAAACCAACGGTTATAAATGGTTAATGCATCACCCTTTTCTTCAAGCGTTAATAAAATCTGATTCACCTTTTCTTTTAAGCGAACCTCCCCTTTTGGGATACCCACGGCTTGATATTCTTGGGTAATACTAAATGGCGAAATTTCAAATGCGGCACGTTGTTCTTCTGGCACATTAGCCAATAAACCAATTAATTTAGCATCATCTTGAGTAATTGCTTGCACAACACCATTACGTAATGCCGCAAAGGCAAATGGTGTATCATCATAAGAAATCACTTTTGCTGTTGGGTATTTTTCACGTAGCGTAATTTCCATAACCGTACCTTTGTCAGCACCTATACGGAGTTTTTTTAAATCATCCGCTGATTTTAAAACGCCTTTTTTTGCGATAAATTTTTGACCAGTTGCAAAATAAGGCAAACTAAAATCAACGGTTTTTGCTCTTTCATCTGTAACAGTAAAATTGGCGACAATTAAATCGGCTTTTTGAGATGTTAATAATGGGATTCGATTGGCTGGATTGGTTGGAACTAAGTCAACTTTAACGTTGAGGGCTTTGCCGATTTCATTTGCATAATCGACATCAAGACCAACAACTTTATTGGTTTTTTCGTCAACATAACCAAATGGTGGGTTACTATCAAACACGGCTATTTTGATTTCGCCTCGTTTTTCTATGTCATCAAGGCGATCTGCATAAGCAGAATTTACACCTAACAAACTACTTATTAATGTGACCACTGTTAGTGATTTAGTCAACAATTTCATCCTGATTCTCCCTAATAAAGGTTATGTTATTTTCAGTTAAAGTCTAACAACAAAGAATCAAATGAATAAATAACAAATACTCACATACTTATAACTTAAAGTTATATAGATTATTCCGTTATCTCACTATCTACAAAAAAGTAAGCGATCTCCCTTTCTGCTGATTGTAGAGAGTCTGAACCATGTACGGAATTTTCGGTTGCGTTATCTGCAAAATCAGCCCGCAAAGTGCCAACAGTGGCTTTAGACAAATCAGAAGACCCCATTAGCTCCCGATAACGCTTAACAGCATTGTCACCTTCAAGAACCAAAACAACAATAGGACCAGATATCATAAAATTAACCAATTTTTCAAAAAACGGTTTTTCTTGATGCTCGGCATAAAAGCCTTCTGCTTGTTTTGGCGTTAATGTAAGCATTTTTAGCGCAACAATATTAAGTTTTGCTTGTTTGATACGCATGATTATTTCACCAATCAACTGCTTCTTAACCGCATTGGGTTTGATGATAGATAATGTTCGTTCAATAGCCATATACTTGATCCTAACTAATCAAGGGTAAATGTCATTCGTAAAATTTGCCCACTTTGATCTAATAACAATAAATGGTGTATACCCTTTTGGCTTACTGTTAGGGCAACTTTTTGATCTTCATCGCTGTGCTCAAAAAGCTTACCATCTAAAAACCACCATTTTTCACCTATTCCCCCTTGTGGGGTTAAATCAATAGTAACATCTTGTTGCCCGGATAATCGTTTTACCCATTGTTTATTTCGCAAACCAATAATATCGAGTGGCGAAAAAGCATCTTTACCAAAAACAGGGCAATACTTATCAACCTCAGGAAGTAAAGATTGCCTGCGCTCTTTTGGTAACAACCAATTTTCTAACGCGATTGGCCACAGTGCAATCTGTTTTTTATGCGCATTATTACAATCAGCCGATACACGTTTTCCTGCATCATTAACCCAAATAGTGATCCACCCTGACCGATAGACGTTGTTATTAAGCGCTGTAAGTGTATCAAGCGTAGGGGGAACCATTTTATTAAATATCCAAGCATTTTTCTGGCGGTGACAGTTTTCATCATTTGCTGGCAGAATTTGTCCTGATGGCCAACAGATTTTTTGTAAAGTAACACTAGCTGGTTTAGTTATAACAGGTAATGGGCGGTTCATTCGTCGCTCTTTATTTAATAATAACGAACTAACTTGTTGCAAAATTGGCACGGCGGTAATACTGCCATATTGACCAACAACAGGTGTGCCATCTGGACGTCCCACCCAAACACCAATTAAATAACGAGGGTTCATGCCAACCGCCCAAGCATCACGATAACCATAGCTAGTTCCTGTTTTATAAACAAGTTGATGACTATTAACAAGCATCTGTCTTGTGATCCATGCACTACCATCACTAATAAATGGTTTACTTAACAGAGGTTCGTTTTGTACAAAACGTAAAGGACTAGCTTGCCCATGGCGAGCAAAAGCACTATAGGCACTAACCAAGTTATCCATTCTCAACGACGCACCGCCTAATATATACGATATATTAGGTGTATTACCGTTAGACTCAAGCGGTAAACCAATGCCGGCAAGTTTGCCGGCAAATCGTTTAGGGCCATAAAGTTCAATTAACTGAACTGCGGGTAAATTTAATGAGTTTTTTAATGCCTCTGAAGCACTGATTGGTCCATAAAAATCTTCATCAAAATTTGTAGGTCGATAATCAGAACTAATTCGTGGCGTATCTTGCAATAACGACTCAGAATGAATCATACCTTCATCAATCGCGAGTGCATACATAAAAGGCTTTAACGTTGACCCAGGCGATCGCAGTGCGCTTATCATATCAACCTGACCAAATCGCTCCTTATTATTAAAATCAACCGAACCAACATACCCTTTTACCGACATATCGGTATGATCCACAACCAAAATAGCCAATGACGTTTTGGGTGGTAACTGATTTTTACGATTACTAGCAATATCTTCAAGACTATATTGCAAAGACAGATCGATATTTGAATGAATAATATCTTCATTTGGGTATTGCTGACTTAAACGTCGAGCTAACAATGGAGCAAGTTGTGGCTTTTTACGAGGATAAACCCAAACATCTTCTTTTTGAACTTGCTCTATAATATCGGGTGACCAAACTTGATATTGAGCTAACCTTGCTAAAACCTTATCTCGAGCCTGTTTAGCTCGTTGAGGATATCTATCTGGACGCAAACGGCTTGGTGCTTGTGGCAATACAGCCAATAACACAGCCTCGCTACGCGTTAATGCTTTTGGTTCTTTACCAAAATACGACCAACTCGCCGCACCTAAGCCCTCGATAGTGCCACCGAATGGGGCACGATTAATATATAAAGTTAAAATTTCATCTTTCGTAAAATGCAACTCAAGTTGCAACGTTCGAAATATCTGCTTTAACTTACCTATTACCGTACGATCATGCGGATAGAGCAACCTTGCAACTTGCATCGAAATAGTGCTCCCTCCCGAAATAATCCGCCTATTGGTAATATTTTGCCAAGCGGCTCTCAATAAAGAAGCTGGATTAATACCAAAGTGCTCATAAAAATGACGGTCTTCATAATTTAACAACACATCAAGATAATCATTAGGAACTTCATCTAATTTGATAGGATACCGCCAAACACCATTTTCATCAGCAAAACGCCAAAGAGGTGTACCATCTTCGGCAAGAATGGTTTGAGTGGTTTTAGTGTTTGTGATAGAAAGCGGAAAAAAATGATCGGCAACAAAAAAGCCACCTAATAATAAAAGGATGCAAAAAAACAAGAAAGCCAGAATATTACGCAGGCGCTTTTTCATTTTATTAAAATTCAAATAGTTGAGTACAAAACAGCTACCACTAACAAACATTAGCGGTAGCTATTTACTTATATTTTTAACCAACAAACCCAATTAAGATCTATTGTTGCTGATTTGATGTATTGGCCGTATCTGGAGTATTTGATTTGCCATTACGCTCAACCGACATAACATCAATGGATTGACCAATAGCAAATCGATCAGGACGATACATTGATTCAACATAAGGATATGGAATCATATAATTCCCTGCCGTTACCGCTCTAGCTAAATAAGCAACACGAGTACGATAAGTACCATTGCTTACATAGTGATTAATATCAACAGCAGCAACATATCGATCATCACGAAACTCTTGATATTTAACATCATTGCTGTCTTCATCTTTCAACAAATTCGCTAATTCAGGAATTGCCTGCAAACTCACGCTACTATTAGTTAGATTTTGATTTTCTAACTCAAGACCAGCTGGTAAAAAGTCAACAATTAATGCATCGTGAACAGTTTCTTTATGCGCATTAACTTCTAATAAAACCACCATTAAATCTCCTACTTTCATATGATTTGGTTGGATTTTATTACCTTTCAAATCGTAGTAAGTACGTTTAATGGTTAATTCATTATTATCACTTGTTGGCGTAGGAGACCTTTTACCATAACCTGAAACCGTAAATTTAACATAAATCGGCTGTGCGTTTTCTGGATTTGAAATAGTCAAGCCATGAGCCAAATCGTCAAAAATCAAAGAGCGCGATAATGCTGAATTGACATTATTTGCTTGTTGATTAATCACAACATCAAATTTTTGTGAAGATTTATGTTGATCTAACGACCAACCCGCCATAAATAAAGCATTGAGCTCCTGCGTTGAAAAATAACGCGTATCATTGAGTAAATCAGATAAGTGAATTAAATAATCCGCTTGTTTATCAGCATTTAATCCATTTTCAATTAATAATGATAGAACCAATGCATTATCACGAATAGCACTGCCATATTCGCCCAACCAAGAATATCGTTTGTCATAACTTGTGGTAAATACCTGTGGCATTAAGCTGTCATAGATATTATCAAAACCAGCCAATTTAGCTGATAACGCTAACTGAGCAACTGGCAATGGTGAAAACACCTTAATATTACCCTCGGTGATCTGTTGATACATGCGATTAATTTCATTACGCACAGATACCGTGATTTTATTTTGTTTTGCTAGCACAACTAACGCATAAGCTTTAGTTGCAAATTTCGTATAATCACTTACTTGTGAAGTATCATAATAATTTTGCAAACTATTAAACGCATTAGCATCGTAAACATATTGATTAATACGCGAAATTGCCGCATCAAGTGCGCCATTATTCACATTATAACCACGCTCTTTGGCTTGCAATAAAAAGTCAGTTGCATACACAGTTAACCAATACTCTTCAGCACTATCGTTACTCCACAAACCAAAACTACCATTATTACGTTGCATTGATAAAATGCGTGAAATACCTAATTGCACTTTTTCACGTCGTTTGGCATCCGATTCAGTTTTAATTCCCAATGCAGAAAGCTGCTCTTGGTTTGCATATAACGATGGCATTAAACCACTAACAGTTTGTTCTAAACACCCATATGGATAAGCAAATAACTCTTTAATATACTGAGCAATATTAAGTGGAGGCTGATTCGATACAATTAATTTACCATCAACGGTATTATCAATCATGTCAACAAGACTACCCTCTGGTAATGACCAACTTTCACCGCCATTGATTGCTACAGCATAATACCGTGTGGTTGCGGCATAAGCCGGCCTAACGCCAATATTCCAAGATCGTTTGATTTGATACTCAGAACCATCTTCTAACAAAATACCTTTAACATTAATGGTGACTGAACCTTGCCCATAGCCATAATCGGCCATAATCGGTACTTGAATAATTTGTCTTTGCTTACTATCTATCGTTAAGGTTGTCGCCTTAGCTGAATCTTGATGAACTAAACCATCAGTAGACACATCGATCTGCATCGTTTGTGTTTTTTCGGTTAAATTATTCAAATCCAATGCCAAGTCAGCCTGATCTCCACCCGATAAAAAACGCGGTGTTGATAGTTCAACAACAACTGGTGATGCAACTAGCATAGTTTGTTCAGCCTTACCAAAACGTGTATCATCCCACGCTTGTGCCATTATGCGCAATTCACCATTAAAATCAGGCAAAGCAAGATCAACAACGCCCTCGCCATCATCATTTAACTTAATGGTTTGCAATTGCTGAGCCACAATATTGACATCATTTGATGGTTTTTTACCGCCGGCAGCCTCAAGCATTGCATCACCACCAAAGCTCATATTAACATTACGACCTTTACCTTCAATCAACTTACCATAAACATCATAAATATCGATGTTATAACGTTTGCGCCCTAAAAACGCACTATAAGGATCGGGGGTAACAAAATTGGTAATATTCAACACGCCAGAATCCACAGCCGAAACCAACACCGTTACCTTACGATCTTGCTGGATTGATTTTTTATCCAATTTAATTTTTATTGGAATGGTTTTTTCAGGCTCTGTCTTTTTCGGTGCTTCGATATTGACATTTAATTGACGATCAGAAGTATCAATTGGTAAATAAAGTAAACCAATAGCTCGTTTAATTGTCTGCACAGCAGCATCGGTTGATGGACGAATAATCATCGCATTAATATAAACATCATGACGTTCCCAATCTTCAATAGGAATATCAACATCAAGACCATTATCATCAACGGTAATATCTTTCTTCCACAATATACCGTCATTAGTTTCAAGCGAAATATAACCAGAACCTGCAACAGGAGCTTGAACATGAATTTTTGCGGTATCACCGACTGCATAAGCCGTCTTATCAAGACTTAATTTAACTTGATCAGGACGAACAGAATTGGTACCGTTGGTATTATCTTCCCAATTATAACCACTTCTAAAACGCATGCTACTTATCACACTACTTTTAGTATCAACCACCTCAATACGATAAAAACCATAATCATTGGTTTGATAAGAAACTTTAGCAGTACCATTTTCAGCAATAGAAAGCGGTTGCTCTTGCACAACAAATTCACTCGAATTGTACTCTTGAGACCATCCTGAATCGTTAGACCAGCTCCAATAGTAATTACGACGCTCACGAACAATCCTTGCCTTTAAATCCTTTGTTGCTAATTTATTACCCTCAACATCAACATAAGCGACTTCAAACTCAGCATTATCGCCTTTATCAACCGTTGGGCTTTTTTCATATCGATCTGTTGACCAATCATAATAAGGTGATTGAGAAAACAACGCCCGCACAGCTGGCATTTGAACACTTGGCCAAATCGCTTGGCTTGCATAACGTGTCACAGGGCGACCACCAGAATCAAGCAAACTTGCTTGTAAAACCACATTAACTGGAGAACTCAACTTACCCCAATTGCTAGTATCAACTGCGACTTGCACACTTCCGTTTTTATCTAAAGTCGTCTCAACATTATCAAGTTGTCTAGCAATATTTTTGTCAGTTACATCACCAATTTTATAATCAGCAAGTTCAGGAATTGAATCCATTTTTCTAAGATAAATATTACCTTCTAAACTATTTCCAGATGCTGGAGCACCATAAAGATACCAACCTTTAACGTCAAAGTTGATGCGTTTATCAAACTGAATCGGATTATTTGATACGGTTGTAATTTCCATCCCCATACGTTCAGGCAAAAACTCTTCCACATTAAAATAAGCATAACGGTAACTAACATCGCCTAAATTAAAACGAAATGCCCATTTACCCGTTGCCGCACTTGCCGGAATTACATATTTCCATTGATACAAACCACTCGAATCCGCATTTTCTTTAACCGTAAAATTGTCAACCACTAAATTATCGGGCGACATAACATCAACCACAATCGGTTGAGCAGGCAATGGCTTACCATTGGCATCACGCAAAAGTGCATTAAAATAGACGGTCTCTTTTGGACGATATAAATCACGAGAACCAAAAGCAAATAATTGTTTTTGATAAAAAGGCGATCCCGTTAAATTATATTCGCTTAAATTCAACGCACCATGTTCCAAATCAACCAAAGACATTTGCTTGCCATCGCTCGCTGTCAGCAAGACATATTTCATATCATCTGGCAACATTACATCGGCATAACCATTTTCATCGGTTTTTGTTGAAATCGTTCTACACCCCTTATTGCTATCGCGAACGCCTTTGTCACATAATACCGATACATCAATGCCTGAAAGCGGTTTACCATCATCTAAAGCATGCGTCATGATCGTCAAATAACCGTCATTATAATCACGTACCGAAACACCAATATTACTGACAAAAAATAGAGACGCAGGATTTGAATAATCATAGCTACCCGCTTTACTCATCACCGCAAAATAAGCACCCTCTTGTTGCAATGGTGAAATGGACGATAAATTAAGTAATACTGTTTCTTGCGAATTACGTTTTGGATTTAAATCAAATCGAGACGTATAAACTAAATCAGCAACCTGTTGAAAATTCTTAGACTCCCAACTTGACAATTGCTTAGCAAAACCATAATCAGCGATAAAATCGGATAGTTTTTCAGGCTTAATTCTAAAAAAGTTAACATCAACCTTATCAACGTTAAGCGTAACCACAGGCAAACCGCTCATTGATTTGCTTGGCAACAAATAGCCACTACTAGCAAACCCAACCATTGGCTTACGATCTTGAGTTTTAATATGAGTTTGATAGACCGAAGCTAAATTACTGCCATTAATGCCTGCTAACATTTTATCGATAGTAAGTTCCAAATCACGGTTTGGTTCAAGGTAACGATGCCGTAATTCCAACCCATTGTCAGACAACTCCCAAGCCCCATCAACGTTACCCGATTGGCGATCAACCAAACGGAGTAAATTAGAAAACTTAAGATTGGGATTTAAAGGCACCGAAAAAGTAATAACTAGCGTACTTGAACCATCAAGAATAACTTCTGAACTATCAATAACCGTTAACGCTTTATTATGGTATTTTTCGACTAATTCAGGGGTAGGCTTAAAAACAGGTTTGGATTGGTTATCGATTTCCGTATTCTCATTGGTATCCGCTGTAGGGGTATCATCAACAGATTGTAATGCTGATGACGTTGTTAATTGTTCAGTATTTGCATTTTGCTTAACATCTTTATTATCACAGCCTGCTAACGCTAACAGCATACTCAACACCGCTACAGGTTTTACTAATCCCATTTTATCCTTACCTCTCATCTATAATAATTGTTATTATAATAATTGTTATTGTTGATTATTCGCATTCGTTATTGACCATATATTATACACTGACATAAGGTTTTTAGCAAAGATAGTTTGATGGGATTTGATGTTTTAAAAAAAACACAAAATAAAAACTTAAATTAAATCAATTATTTTTATAACCATTTTTTAAGTGACGATTGCGCTATTTTTTAACAAATACCCCCCCCACAAAAAATACCCGGAATGATATTTTTTTTGTTTCAGCATCAACGACTTCTCTCAATCTATCCCGTCTACCAAAGCTAAAAAGACATTATTTTTTATCCAAAACCAGTCAGGAAAGATATTGATTTTATTAAAGTTTTTTATTTTGTTTTTAAAGAGGAATAATTCCCCTTCGTATCCACGAAGTGACAATTTATCACTTTTTCGGTATGATATTAGCCATTTTATGATAATCGATTAGGTTTAGTGTGAATATTCAACAATTATTAACGCAACGCGTTTCGCAAGCTATGATTATGGCGGGTGCAGATAAGAACTGTGACGCTTTAATTAAGCAATCAAACAAAGCTCAATTTGGTGATTACCAAGCCAATGGCATTATGGCTGTTGCTAAGAAACTTGGGATGCCACCTCGCGATCTTGCTCAGGCTGTTTTGCAACATTTAGATATTGATGATGTTGCCGAAAAAGTTGAGATTGCAGGACCTGGGTTTATTAATATCTTTTTAAAAAATAGTTGGATTGCTGAGCAAAATGAAATTGCGTTAAACAGTGATAAACTCAATATCACCCTCCCTGCCAAACCACAAACCATTGTAGTCGATTATTCGGCGCCTAATGTTGCTAAAGAGATGCACGTTGGTCACTTGCGCTCAACCATTATTGGTGATGCGAGTGTGCGTGTTTTATCATTTTTGGGGCATAATGTGATTCGAGCCAACCATGTCGGCGATTGGGGAACTCAATTTGGTATGTTAATTGCGTATCTTGAAAAAGTGCAAAATGAACACGCCAATGATATGGCGCTTTCAGATTTAGAATCATTCTATCGTGCTGCTAAAAAACACTATGACGAAGACGACGTATTTGCTGAAAAAGCGCGTAATTATGTTGTTAAACTACAAGGCGGTGATGAGTATTGCCGTGATATGTGGCGCAAGCTAGTTGATATTACCATGACGCAAAATATTGCCACTTATCGACGTTTAAATGTCACGTTAACCGTTGAAGATACCATGGGCGAAAGTATCTATAACAGTATGTTGCCAACAATCGTAGCTGATTTAAAACAGAAAAAACTAGCCGTTGAAAGCGACGGCGCTATTGTTGTGTTTTTAGATGAATATAAAAACAAAGAAGGCGAGCCAATGGGTGTTATCATCCAAAAACGTGACGGTGGTTACCTTTATGCTACAACCGATATTGCTTGTGCTAAATACCGTTACGAAACGTTGCACGCTGATCGTATCCTTTATTATACCGATTCCCGTCAACATCAGCATTTAGAGCAAGTTTGGGCTATTGTACATAAAGCTAAGTATGTGCCAGAATCTTTAAAACTTGAGCACCATATGTTCGGTATGATGCTCGGCAAAGATGGGAAGCCGTTTAAAACCCGTTCAGGCGATACAGTTAAACTTAATGATTTGCTCGATGAAGCCTGCGAACGTGCGACAACGTTAATTCGTAGTAAGAATCCTGAATTATCAGAAAGCGAACTTGCTAAAATTGTCGATGCGGTGGCAATTGGTGCGGTTAAATATGCTGATCTTTCAAAAAACCGTACTACTGATTATGTTTTCGATTGGGATAATATGTTGTCATTCGAGGGCAATACTGCACCTTATTTGCAATATGCTTATACGCGTGTGTTATCTATCTTCAAAAAAGCTAATATTGCAAAAGACAGTTTAACGGGTGATATTTGTTTAGACACCGATAAAGAACGCGCTTTAGCAACACGTTTAATTCAATTCGATGAGACCATTTCAACCGTTGCAAACGAAGGCACACCACATGTACTTTGTGCTTACCTTTATGAAATTGCAACGCTGTTTTCAAGTTTTTATGAAAACTGCCCTATTTTAACGGCAGATAACGAAAGCTTGAAACAAAGCCGTTTGAAATTAGCGTCATTAACAGCAAAAACCCTCAAAATTGGTCTTGATATGTTAGGTATTAAGACAGTTGAGAAAATGTAAAACAAAATTGCCACTTATGTTGATGGATTTATAATCGAACAGACATAACAACATAAGTGGCTGCGTTGCTAATATGCAATATTTTGTGAATGTATAGCTATCGATGATTAGGTTTATTATCCGCCACCAAAATCAGTTAATGGCATTACTGCTGTTAACCATTGCGCTTGTTGCCATTCGGCTCTATCCCCACGCTTCACTTTCTGAACCATTAACCTTTTCGACACGTTATTATGATAACAATAATCAGCTAATTCGCATGACATTAGCTGACGATGATCGTTATCGGTTGTGGACACCTTTGGAAGATATTTCCCCCGATATTGTTAACGGCTTATTACTGCACGAAGATCAGTGGTTTTATTGTCATTTTGGCGTCAATCCATTTAGTTTAATGCGGGCTTTTAGTGCAACCTATTTAACTGGTGGTAATCGGCAAGGCGCCTCAACGATTACTATGCAACTAGCTCGCATGCATTGGCGTTTAAATACCCGAACGATTGGCGGAAAATTGCATCAAATTGCTAGGGCTATACAGTTAGAGTTGATGTATTCCAAGCACGATATTTTAGAGGCTTATTTAAATTATGCCCCTTTTGGACGCAATATTGAAAGCGTGGGCGCGGCATCATTTATCTATTTTAATAAACCGCCGTCACAAGTTAACCTGCCCGAAGCGTTAACGTTAGTCGTTTTACCACAATCCCCTACCTTTCGAGTTGATCGTAAAACGGGTTTTGCTGGCAAAGCGTTGGTAAAAGCAAGAAATCAGTTATTTGAACGCTGGCAAGCACAATATCCTGTTGATAGCCATATTGCAGCGCTCTTTTCGCAAAAGTTAGTTTTGCGTCAACCTGAACGAGTGCCTTTTGTTGCCCCCCATTTTGTGAATCAAATCATTCATGAGCAACATGACAAAACACAAGAAGTCAAAACCACGTTAGATAGTAATCTGCAAAAAATTATCCATCGTCAAGTCAATGCGTTTATCGAGCGCAATCGTTTAAAAGGCATTAATAATGCTTCGGTGATTTTAGTTGATACGCAAACCATGAAAGTGAAAGCGCTGATCGGCTCAGCGAATTATTTTGATAATTCGATTCAAGGTCAAGTTAACGGCACAATGGCTAAACGATCGCCTGGATCTACGCTTAAACCATTTATCTACGCGCTTGGAATAGATCAAGGCGTGTTGCATCCAAGGACGATTTTAAAGGATGTCGCCACCGATTTTGGGGCCTACACACCTGAAAATTTTGATCGCAACTTTCGTGGTCCCATTTCGGCAACCGATGCATTAATTCATAGCCGTAATATTCCTGCTGTATGGGTTGCCTCAAAATTGAATAATCCCACTTTTTACCAGTTTTTAGTCGATGCGCATATTCAAAAACTTGCCGATGAAGCACATTATGGTTTGTCTTTAGTGTTGGGTGGTGGTGAAGTAAGTCCGCAAGAGTTAGTCGGTTTATATGCCATGTTAGCCAATGAAGGACGCTGGCAACCGCTACAATTTACTGAATCAACAACCTTACCAGAACCACAAAAGTTATTAAGTCCACAAGCGGCATTTATGACTATTGATATGTTAAAGCAAAACACTCGTCCACAAGATGTACTAAGTAAAATGCAAAAAAATGTCGTACCGGTTGCTTGGAAGACAGGCACCTCGTGGGGGTTTCGTGATGCTTGGACAGCAGGGAATTTTGGTCATTATGCTATGGTAGTTTGGCTTGGTAACTTTGATGGCAGTGGTAATAACGCCTTCGTCGGTGTCGATGCTGCCACACCGCTATTTTTTAATATTGTTGATAGCATTAATGCCTATTACCCCAATTTGCGTGAACCCAATCGTCCATTACCACCCAATTTAAAACGCATTGATGTTTGTCTAACTAGTGGTAATTTACTAACGCAATGGTGTAAAGCAAAAGGGAAAACGTGGTTTATTCCTGGTGTATCGCCAATTAATCCCGATACGATTTTTAGACCTGTTATGATCGATAATCAAACAGGTAAAGCCGTTTGTCCGCCTTATGATTTTACAACTTCTCATTTAGCTGTTTTTGAATATTGGCCATCAGATTTAGCGGCTGTTTTTGCAAAAGCAGGGATTCCTAAAAAATCTCCCCCTTCAACAAAACATTGTAGTTCATCACAAAATTATTTTGGTGATCCACACAAAATAACCTCACCACTCAAGAATGTGGTTTATCAATTTAGAACTGCAAAACAAAAAAATGAGCAAATCAGTTTTACCGCTAACAGCGATGGCGATGTAAAAACGCTTTATTGGTTTGTAAATAATAATTTTATAGGTCAAACCTCACCAAGAAGCGCCATTAGTTGGATCCCAACCGAAAGTGGAACTTTTAAAATTTTAGCGCTTGATGATATGGGACGGAGCGATTCGCGTAATATTAAAGTCGAGCTGTTTAATTAATAAATTATGTTAACTGACCCTAAATGAATAGTTACTAATTGCTCAATGTTAACTTATTGAGCAATCTCATTTTTGTGACAATAAATTATTATTAATAAATAATTAGTTAGTATTAAATATCTTATTTTTATAGACATTAAACTGATTAAAAATGTTTTTCAAAAGCGAAAAATCTAAAAAATAATACTTTAACTATTTCATTTATTTATATATTTTATAAATTATAGTACTTGCTATTACCAATATTTTGGTTAGAATTCCTGCAGTTTTGAATCGATATGGCGTTAGTACAATGAGTAATAGTAAATCAATCGTTTTAATCAATAAAATTATTGATATTATATTTTGTCCTCCTTTTTTGGGGGATTTTTTTTGTCTGCACCATACGATTTATCCATCTTATTTAAAACAGAATTGTAGAGGCAGATTATGACCGATAATAAAAAAATGTTATTAACCAGTCGAGATCAAAGTTTAAAAGCTTATTTAATCAATAAAATTAAGCAAAATGGTGGTTGGGTTAATTCGCATATGCATGCTGATCGTGCTTTTACTATTTCGGTTGATAGTTTTGATGTTTATCAAAAACAATCATTAATTGAAAAATGGGATACGTTAGATAAAGTCAAAGCGTCGATGAGCGAAGATGATTATTATCGACATTTTAGTATGGCGGTTGAGCGAATGATTGAACAAGGTGTTAGCGCTATGGGATCGTTTGTTGATATTGACCCCATTGCAGAAGAACGCGCCATTAAAGGGGCATTGCGGGCTAGAGAAACCTATAAAAACGACATTATCATAAAATTAGTTAATCAAACCCTTAAAGGTGTTATTGATAAAGAGGCGCGTTATTGGTTTGATAAAGGCGCTGATTTGGTTGATATTATTGGCGGTTTGCCACGCCGTGATGAGCGTGATCATGGCGAAGGTATGGGACTTAAACATCTTGACGTGTTAATGCAAACCGGTAAATCATTAGGCAAAATGGTGCATGTGCATGTTGACCAATTTAACTCACAAGATGAAATCGAAACAGAACAGCTTACTGATAAAACCCTTGAACACGGTATGCATGGGCGTGTGGTTGCGATTCATAGCATATCAATTACTGCACACAGTTTAGAATACCGCCAAAAACTTTACAAAAAAATGCAAGAAGCCAAAATGATGGTTATCGCCTGTCCGTTTGCTTGGATCGATAGCCCTCGCCGTGAAGAGCATGGCCCTACTCGTAACTCACTAACGCCAGTGGATGAACTCGCTACTGCGGGGATTCCTGTTGCTATTGGCACGGATAATGTCAGCGATTACATGCTACCATTTTCAACGGGTAATATGTGGGAAGAACTTAAATTATTAGTGACAGGCTGCCGTTATACCGATTTAGATAATGTGGTTAATGTAGCAACTAAAAATGGGCGAATGGTACTGGGTATTGATTGATTTTGGTTAGAGTAAGCTTCACCAAATAGGTTACTCATCGGTATTTATTTGAAAAAATGATGCCGATGAGTGACTGATTATTTCATTGTTTTATTTAATAATTCAATAAAAACCTCAATAAAATCAATACCTTTCCTGACCGCTTTTTAAGCATAATTTCTGAAAAATATTTAAAAGACTATTTAAATACTTTTTACTAATTAAATAATCGTTAGTTATAGATGTTTATCACAAATAGCCTATAACTATCCCCTCAATAATACTACTCAAAAGTAGAAAATTCTTTATGATAAAAGGAAAAGAGGATTAAAACACAAAAACAGACAGCGTAATTTTCTGTACCTTAAATTTTTTATTATAAATAAGTTAATTTTTGTTTGTTGGACATTGATAATAGTATCTTAGTGAGAACCTCACCATATAATACAAATCATCATCTCCAAATTTTTTTACTGCTTCACCATTAAAAGAGTTTGCATATTGCTGAACAAGTTGTTTTATCTCAGGAGCGGAGATTAAGTTGTTTGAACAATATATTAATGGTCTACCTTCCATTTTATTTGCTATGTTTTCAAGATTAAGTGTATTAACAATACCGCTTAAATATGCCACAGCAAATAGGGTTTGATTCTCTTTTTTTGAATCTAAAAGTTTATTGAAATAATTGTAAGATATAGAATGATTAAATACATATTCATTTATCCATTCATAATTTTTTTCATATCAAATCTTTCAGTTAAAATCGTTTTGGTTTTGGCTTAGCCTAACAGTTAATTGATTTAAATTCTAATTATTAATTTTTATAATCTCCCTGTCATCAGCATTACACGCCAGCAAATTTAGTGAAAAGCAAAAAATAAGAATTCAGTTTACTCATTGAACACGCATTTACTAACTAAAATGAACGTCAATGAGTAAGTCGTTTTTATTCAATTAAGTTTGAGTTATGTCACTTATAGTAATTATAAATATGAAAGATCTCGAACCATATCTTCAAGATATACCTTTAATTCTGTTAATTGCTGTTCTTCTGCCGCTTGAAGTAAGCTATCTTTGCTTTGTAATGTTCCTTCACTATGATTACGCAAATTTGCTGGTACATTGCCAGAATAGATATAATCGTGCTTTGCAGATGTTTTAACAATATTAAATGATTTACTGTAACTATAGGCGCCATGAGCCTCAATTTCAGTCGTCAAGGTAAGTTTGTTGCTGTGAGTCACCGTTTTTAAATTGAATGGTTGATCTTTATAGGTCTTGATTTGATTTTTATTGCCGTTTTCGTCAGTAATTTCAACATATTTATCAAATACTTTTTCGGTTTTGGTTTCGTTGTTAATTGATTGCCCCAGATCTGAAAATTCAACATTTGTCCTGATACGGATTGTGACATCCGCCTGACTTGGTTCGTAAATAATAAATTCTATAAAATCTTTACTTAATATATCTAATACATAAGATCTTAATTCAGAAGAATTATAATAAACTTTAATTTTTCCTTTTTTCTTGTATTTTTCTGCTTGTGAAGTTGCATCACGAAAATAACCATATTGTCGATAAGCTGAAGCTGCTGATGCATAGTATTGAGCTACTTCTCGGAATTGATAACGATGAGTTGCTGTTTTTGCTAATTGTTGAGCTTGGTCATAGGCCATTTCTGCTTGTTGTTCAGAATATTTTCTATCATTATCAATAGAAAGTTTGTCGCTATCTTTGTACTTACCAAGAGGTTTGTATACAGCCGAAGCATTATTAAATGCGTCCGCAGCCGCTTTATAGTTACCTTGCTTTTCTAGTATTTTACCTTGATCATAATACTCTTTAGCAGCAAGTTGCATATATTTGGTATTGGCATTTTTGTATAACGCTTCAATATTTTTGTAATTATATAGCTCTAAACCTCTATGATATAATTCTGCTTTTTGTTGATAGCTTTGGCTATCTCTGCCAGTTATGGAGTTACCATAATCATAATATTCTTTAGCAATGGTTTGTTCTAGGTTTGTGATATCGTATTTATCATTGAAAAAACTGACTGTTTGGCTATAAAAACGATCTCTTAGCATCATTTTCATTTTAAGTAAGCATTGATAAATATCAATACGATTTTTGTAATCATTGCTTGGTGTACTAGCTAAATTGGTTTCGTAATGAGCCATAATATTACTGACCATCGTTCGTAATTTTTCAGCTTTCTCTTTATCAAATTTTGCTTCACCTTTTTCCTCAATGCTACTTGTTAATAAATTTATACTTTCTAAATATTTTCCTTCTTTATACGCATCATCAGCGGTACGAACATGACAAGCTGTTAAAAGAAAAATAAATAAAATTGTTATGGCTATCCTCATAATATTTCCTTTCAGTTGGTTTTAACTAAATGACCAATTCATTGCAAATAAAACTATTTGATTAGTTGTAACTAATTAAATTAGTCAACAATGATTGCAGATTAGCTTATAAAAAATTTTAGATAATTTATTAACTTTTTTTGCTAAACAACAATTAAATCAAAATTAATAGATTATTATGGAAATAATAGAAGATTAGATAATGATGCGAAAAACTCTCAATAAAGTCCATTTTATTGAGAGTATAAAACGCTATTTTCTGGTCGTTTTTTTAGCAGTTGCTTGACGTGTTGAACGTTGAGCTTTTGATAAGTTGGTCAATTTAGCTCGTTTAGGGCGCTGCATCCGTTTGTCAGATGATGTTTTGACAAAGCTTTTTTCTTGTTGTGGCATACCTACGATTTGGCGTAGGTAATTGACTGATTCAATATCTAACTCAAGCCATGTACCTCGTGATAATCCTTTAGGTAACGAAATATCGCCATAGCGGATTCGTAATAATCGACTAACCTGTACGTCTACCGCTTCCCACATGCGGCGCACTTCTCGGTTGCGACCTTCGGTTATGACCACATTAAACCACTGATTAATTCCGTCTCCCCCTTGCGCTTTTATTGATTTAAACGATGCAGGACCATCTTCTAGTTGTACCCCTTTACGTAGCTGAAAAATTTGTTGATCAGTGACTTTCCCAAATATTCGCACTGCGTATTCACGTTCAATTTCGTGGCGTGGATGCATTAGGCGGTTGGCTAATTCCCCATCGGTTGTAAATAATAATAAGCCCGAAGTATTAATATCAAGCCGTCCAATATTAATCCAACGTGCATTTTTTAATCTAGGTAAACATTCAAAAACAGTTGCCCTTCCTTGTGGATCATTGCGAGAACAAATTTCACCCTCTGGTTTGTAATAAGCTAGTACTCGACAAATTTCTTTTTCTTTACTTCTAAGTTGAATCAGATGACCATTGATACGAATTTTCGGATTGGCATTAACATCAACTCGATCGCCTAATGTGGCAATTTTACCATCTACACTGATTTTACCAGCCATAATCATGGCTTCAATTTCACGACGTGATCCATTACCTAAATTAGCTAATACTTTTTGTAGTTTTTCGGTATTATCACGCGTTGATGTTTTTCGTGTTGCTGTTGATGCAATTGGCGTTTTCGGTTTTTCGTTAGGCTTGCTTTCTTTCGCTTTAAACTTAACATTATTCGTCTTTTTGACAAGTTGTGGTAATACCGATCTGCTATTTTTCATATTATCCTCACTGTTACCTTCTCAGGTATCATTTTATCTATTCACACTATTGTCGAAATATCGACAATAAAAACAATTAATTATTCAAATGGTTTGATGTCTCCACTGCCCTGACGAATAATTTCTGGATAGTGATTAGTTAAGTCAATCACGCTAGTCGGTTGTTCACCTATATAACCACCATGTATGATGGCATCAAGTTGATGACCTATTTTATCTTCTATTTCTTCAGGATCAGATTGTGCTTGGTCATCACTAGGTAAAATCAATGTCGTTGTCATTAATGGCTGACCTAATAATTCGAGTAGTGCTAAATCAATTTTATTATCAGGTATACGCAAACCAATTGTTTTACGTTTTTCATTCATTAATCGTCGAGGAACTTCTTTACTTGCTTGTAGAATAAAGACATATTTTCCTGGAGTATTATTTTTTAGTAACCGAAAAGTTGTGTTATCTACAAAAGCATAACTAGATAGTTCAGAAAGATCACGGCACATTAGGGTAAAATGGTGATGTTTATCAAGTTGACGAATTTGACAAATACGCTCAACACCGGACTTATTATCTAATAAACAACCAAGTGAATAACCAGAATCGGTGGGAAATGCGATAACACCTCCGTCTTTTAATATGGCTACCACTTGCTCTAATAATCGGGTTTGAGGATTATCGGGATGAATATAAAAAGTTTGGCTCATAATGTTTTCAATTTTATCTTTAAAATATGTTAAGTTTCAATTTGATAAGACTATTAATGTTGGTTACCTTTAAACATAAAGCAATTTTTATGTTCAAGCGCTTGCTTACACCCAATCATGCCAAACCGGTGTAACACTACCTGGCAAAGGGGTGGTTTTACCCAAATCTAAATAGGTATCAACACCATGAAAATCCGATCCTTGTGATGCTAATAATTCAAAGTCATTGGCTAATTTTGCTAAAAAACGTAAATCATCTTGTGTTTGTCGACTTTGTGATACTTCAATAGCCGAGCCACCATAACTTTTAAACTCAGTAATTAATGATTTAAGTTTAGTTGCCGTTAAATCGTAACGCGTTGGATGAGCTAATACAGCAATGCCACCAGCCTGATGAATAACATCAACGGCCTCAGCAATGGTGCAATGTTTAGGTGCAACATAAGCATAACCGCTTTTGCCTAAATATTTTTTAAACGCTTGTTTGATATCTTTTACTATGCCTTTATCAACCAAAAAACGAGCAAAATGCGCCCGTGATACGATATCACCTTTAGCATATTGCTGCGCTTGTTCATAGGCATTTTCAATACTGACTTTAGCCAATTTATGACCAATTGCAATAGCGCGTTCTAGTCGTTTTTGTTCTTGCAATGCCAAAAGCGTTAATAGTTTAGGTTGCTTTATATCAATATTTAAGCCAACAATATGAATTTCATTACATTTCCAATAGGTTGATATTTCAACACCACAAATTAGCTTAAGTGGTAGATTTTCATCATTTATGGTTTGTTGTGCTTCTTCTAAACCTTTAATAGAATCGTGATCGGTAATAGCTAAAAGTTCAATTTGATTATTCACCGCTCTTTTCACTAGTTCATAGGGCGTTAAAAGTCCATCGGATGCAGTAGTATGAGAATGTAAATCAACAATCACTTTTTTCTCGAAAATTATTTTTAAACGTGTAATATACCATACAATTTGCTCGACCACTAAAAGGTATATTATGAAAGATCGAATTCGTCTTGCTCAGCAAGATACTAACAATATTATCGAAGAACTATTAGAAGATGGTAGCGATCCTCATGCGCTTTATATCATTGAACACCACGTTTCATCACAAGATTTTGATAAATTAGAAAAAGTAGCAGTAGAAGCCTATAAATTAGGTTATGAAGCAACCGATCCTGATGAAGATATAGACGATACAGGCAATGTTGTTATCGCTTTTGATATTGTTACCGAAAGTCCACTCAATGCTGAACTAATAAATGCACAAATTGCAGAAATCATCGTACTTACTACTCAATTTGGTGTCAATTATGATGGTTGGGGCACTTATTTTGAAGATGGGAATGATGACGATTTTGATGAAACTGAACTAATGAAAACGCTTCATTAAATATCATCAATTCCCTTTCTTACGCGTTATTCTTATCCAGTAACTGGATAAGAATATCAAGGTTTCAAGACTTAATTTAGTTGTTCTATCCGACTTGTTCTTTTTTGATCTGACGAAACACTGCGAATAGAAATAGTATCACCTTTATTAATGGCTACTGACCCGCTATAACGTTTCCAATTTTTCCCGTTATTGGTTGAATATTCGATATTTAACCCTGGGAATACAATATTGGCAATTAATTTACCGTTTTCGATTTTTGCACCAGGAACAGGTAATCGATAATTTATATTTGCAAGATCAAGTTTAGCCAGTTCTCTTTGTCCAAGTAAATTGGCAAAACGATTCCAATCATCAGCTAACACTTTGCTATTCACATAATGTGTTTCCCCTTTTTGATATTGGCGATCTTTTTGATAATCAACTTCCCAATCAGCTTGGTGCCACGCCCTTTCAGCAACCGCTAGCAAACGAGGAAAAGCCATATATTGCATTTTGTTATCACTACGAATATCTTCAGTCCAAATTTGTGCAGAGAGTCCATAAGCACCAGGCCAGTTCATAGTACCTTTAGCCATAAATGGGTTACCATCACGATCAACCGATGTTTCAGCATTTTGGGGGAGATTGTTAGGCGCAAAGCTAAATATTTTACGCTCATCATTAAAACGTGTAGCCCAATAATAACCGCTTTCTTTTGGATTGACTTCGTATGGCATATCTAAATAGACATAATCTGGATTAGAGATAATCACTTGATAACCTTTATTTGTCCATTCATTAACGGAATCAAATCCCCCCCAATATAAGGTGTCCCAAAAGTTAACTGTGACTTTATCGACTGCAAAAGATTTGGCATTTTCGGCATGTTTCATGCCATCTTGCCACGCTTGCATATGATTAATGCCGTGATCTTTAATAATCGTACTGACTTGTTGTGCAAAATAACTTGGTAGATGTTCAATATCTTTTACCTCGCCTTTTGCTACAAAGTTTTGACAAGCTTGTGATTTGGCCCATGGATGATCTTCAATACTTTGATCAATCGTGCCTTTAATATTGGTTTTTTCTTTTGCTTGTAGGTCTTGATAGCCAGCGCCTAGACGGATATTTTTAGCTTCATCACCACCAAAATGCCAAGTATTAAGTGGTTGTTCTGCTTCAATATGCATTTTTGCAATTTCATCGATAACTTTATTAACAAAGCGTTTAGATGAATCAAGACAAGGATTCAAATAGCTTAAACGATTATAAAATTGTACTGTTGTAGTATTGGAGGTATCAGTGGGATCGACTAAACGATACTCATTAGCTTGTTGCTCTTTTCCTTCATTCATTAGACGTTTGTAACGAGCTTCCATTGATACAATTGCGGCTCTAGCATGTGCAGGCATATCAATTTCAGGTATGACTTCAATAAAACGTGCTTTTGCATATTTGACAATCTCAATATAATCATTACGACTTAAAAAACCCGATCCTGTTGTATCACTTTCAGGTCCTGAACCTAATTGCGGTAATAAACAGTTTTGCTCTGTCAAATCATGACAACGTTTACTACCAATATTGGTTAATTCTGGTAATCCTGGAATTTCAATTCGCCAACCTTCATCGTCACTTAGGTGAAAATGAAATTTATTCATTTTATATTTTGCCATTTGATCTAACAAACTTAATATAGCTTGTTTAGATTTAAAATTTCGCCCAATATCAAGCATAATCCCCCGATATGCAAAACGTGGCGAATCGGCAGCATTTAACGTTGGTATTGAATTGGCATGATTTACAGGAATAACAGATAAAATGGATTGAACTGCATAAAAAATTCCAGCTTCATCATAAGCAGTAATTAATGTCTTATCCTTTTTGATATCTAATTGATAAGCACCAAATTTTCCTTGTTCAAATTGTTTAGGATCAATGGTTGCTTTTATTTGATAACCTTTTCCCGTCACAGCAATATTTAATGCTTTAAATTGTGCCTTTAGAATAGCTAAACTATCTTGATTTAAACCATCAAGAATTAAGTTGACACCCTGCTGACCAATCGTGACATCTTCTTTATTTATTGTGAATTTGGTTGGTGTTGGTAAAATTTGTCCTCGTAACGATGAATAAGATAATTTATTAATATCAGCGTTATACTCAAACCGGTTGGTCGGGGTCATTAAGATATTGTGATCATCGGCGGTTCTTTTCCATTGTTGTTTAATGGGGGCGACAAAAGCCGATAAATTGTCTGAACCCGTGTTAGTATTAACAATAATTTTGGGTTTAGCATCGCTTGAAGTGACATACCAACGTGGCATAACATCACTTTCACTTACCATCCAATATTCACCAATAATAGGAATATTCACCGTTGCATTAGCAGGGAAACCAGTGAACTTTTCTGTTGGTTCTAACTTATGCAAGTCTCCAGTAATGTGGGTAATTTTAAACTGTTCATTATTGACATCTAAAATCATTCGAATATTGTCAAAATAGATAGCCCAATCTTTATTGTTAATGGCTGAACCTATATTTTTAAGTGAAATCATGACTTTATTACAAGCAGCCCAATCAGCACCTAGAGCAGAACAATTAACGCCGTTGGAACTGGCTTGATTGTCGACCACTTCATAGTTAACACTAAGTTGCGTACTAATTGAATCAACAATTTGCTGAGAAGCATATACACATTGGGTTGCACAAATACTTAATAAAGACGTAATAGATGTGGCAAGTAAAGCAATTTTAAACTTTTTCATAATATTAACCTATTTTTGTTTAGCACTAAAAACGGTGAATGGAATGGTGACAATGAATTTAATATCACGTTCATCTTGGAAGATATTGCCATATCCACCGCCCCAACTTGGTATATTTGAATGATTGTTATATTTGGTATAGTGCAACTGGAAAGCCGTATCTTTTGCCCAACTATCTTGCACGGTATATCCCAAATCAAAATTGTACGCAGATTCAATCAAACGTTGTTTTTGATTGAATTGTCGATTAGTACTTGGTTTTGCATCCCAACCATAGGCATAAGATGCACCTGTTTTCCAACCTGCTAAATAACGAGATAAATGACTTAAATCATAAGTTACTTCAGCAAATACTGCTTTTTCACCATTGGCATTAAAGTCAGAACGTGAATTCCACCACACATCTAAGCGACCATTTGATGAGGCATAATCAGGAGTCATACGTTGTAAAAAAAATCCTTGCTCGCCTTCGGCTTTAACAGAAACGCCTTCAAGTCGAAGACCAACAGGACCAACTTGATAACCTAATGTAGCCGCTTGTAACCATGCTAAACCATCGTAAACATCTTTGCCTTTATGAGACTGATCTTTAGCGCCATAAAATTGATAAGTCATGATTAGCGGATTATCAAAAACATCCGTTTGATAAGACGCTTTGCCAAAAAATTGATTCATATAATTTTGTGCTTGGCCAAATGCACTTTCTAATACTAAATTATTTTTAAAGTCATACTTCAAACCTGCTGAGTGTAAAAAATCAATTTTTTTACCTTTTCCCCATTGTTTGAATTCATAAAGTCGTTTATACCAAGGTGCTTTATATTTATCACTCCACATATATGACATTGATAATGACCCAGAGCTATCAAAATCAAGCGTTGACCCTATTTCAAATCCACGATAAGTACCTGGTAATAAACTCCAATGAGGTGCAAGTAACGTTTGTCCTGATGGCTGAATATAACCCGCTTTTATCCAAAATAGTTCATCAATTTTAAAATTAGCTTGTGCTTTATAAAAGCTAAGTCCACTGACATCTTTTTTCCAATCTTCATCCCAACGAGTATGTGCGCCACTAAATCCAATTTCATTCGGGTGACCATTACCACCATTACTGACCTCCCAAGCACCATAACCACCTAGTTCAATAGCTAATTTATCGGCAATATAGCCTGATTTAAAATCTAAATTAGTGTTGAATGAAGTGTGTCTTAGGTTCTTTTCATACTTATGTGTATCAATATCTTTGCGTTCACGATCTCGATTCCAAAAAAATACATTACCTGTTAATGAAGAATCATCGATAAAATGATTTTCATAGGTAGCATAAACAGGAATGGCACTAGTCAAAATAGATAAGGATAAAATCAATTTAGTTAAATGATTAAATGGACAAGGTTTTATTTGTGCATTATAGGTATTCATATTTGTTTTCCTAAAATGATGAAATTATGCTGTTTAACTCAAAAAAACATAACAACATGATTTTATTAATAAATTAAACTTAAAATTAACTTTTATTTTAAATGTTTAAAGCCTAAGCTATATTTGGGTGGCACATTTAAGTTCAGATACAACATAAATATGCATTTTTATAATGCATAAACATATTTTATCTAGCAAATTAAACAATCTAAATCGTGATCAAAATCACTAAAAAAATCGATTTTTATGCAAATTTTTAGATAAAAATCACAACTTTTTTCATCTTAAAAAATAACATAGCAAGCTTTTTGGAAAATAAATGAGAAATATTTATATTAATATTCTAGTTAAAATAAATAAGATTAAAATAATAAGTGATAGGAAAATATAAAATTTTGACATGTCATGGCTAAAATACTGTTAAAAACTAATAAGGTGTTTTACCTTCGTTGCTCAAATCACTGTAAACAACATGAATAATTTCTATAGATTAATAACGCAAAATAATTACATAATCAAATAAAAAAGAGAAACCACATAGTTTTCTCTTTTTTTATTAATCTGGTAAAAATACCGTTTAATTGATAATAAATAACATTTTTTTAGCTAATTGCTTAATAAAAGCTTTAATGTTCTGTATCAATTTCATCAAAGCTTTTTACTAGCTCATCAATAGCTTTCATCTGTTTTAAGAAAGGTTCGAGTTTTGCTAGTGGTAAAGCTGATGGTCCGTCACATTTTGCATGATTTGGATCTGGATGTGATTCTAAAAATAGTCCAGCAATTCCAACAGCCATACCTGAACGAGCTAGTTCAGTTACTTGACCACGGCGGCCACCTGAGGCGGCTCCCATAGGATCACGACATTGCAGTGCATGAGTAACATCAAAAATAACGGGTGATCCTTTGCTTGCTTTTTTCATAATGTTAAAACCAAGCATATCCACAACTAAATTGTCATAACCAAAACAACTACCACGATCACAAAGAATGATTTGATCATTACCCGCTTCTTCAAATTTTTCGACAATATTGCCCATTTGTCCTGGGCTGACAAATTGAGGTTTTTTAACATTAATGACCGCTCCAGTTTTAGCCATAGCGACAACTAAATCAGTTTGTCTTGCTAAAAAAGCGGGTAATTGAATTACATCTACGACATCAGCAACAGGCTGACATTGAGCTTCAGTATGGACATCGGTAATAATTTTAATACCAAACTGTTGCTTAAGCTCTTGGAAGATTTTAAGACCTTCTTCTAAACCAGGACCACGATAAGAATACACTGATGAGCGATTAGCTTTATCAAAAGAAGCCTTAAAAATATAGGGGATATTTAGTTTATTAGTAACTGTCACGTAATGTTCACAGATTTTCATTGCTAAGTCACGAGATTCGAGCACATTCATACCACCAAATAGTACAAATGGGAGATCGTTAGCGACCGTAATATTACCAACATTGACTTTTTTTTGCTGCATCATAAAATTTTCCTAGTTAGGGTTTAAACCAGCGACCAAGAGTAACTCTATCATTACCACTATAGTCGGTAAAGGTTTCTACTAATTGAAATCCGTGTTGTTTAAAAATGGTTTGTACTGCTTCGCCTTGTTTCCAGCCATGTTCTATTAGTAACCAACCATATTGATTTAAGTGTTTAGTTGCGCCTTGTACAATAAGTTTTATATCAGCTAAACCATCATCTTCTGAAACTAATGCACTTCTTGGTTCATAACGAACATCACCTTGTGATAAGTGAATATCAGTTGGTTCGATATAAGGCGGATTACTGACAATCATTGAAAATTTACGGTTTTTTATTGGTTTATACCAATCACCTTGTAAAAAATAGACATTATTTACCCCTATTTGAGCTGCATTTTGTTGCGCTAATATTAGAGCATCTTTACTTTTTTCAATGGCGGTAAATAAGCAGTCTTGGCGTTCAGTTGCCATAGCAATCACTATCGCCCCAGTGCCAGTACCAAGATCCAATACTTCACAAGGTACTTTAGGTAAATATTCTAAACTTAGTTCGACTAATTTTTCAGTATCAGGCCTAGGTATTAACGTTGCACTGGAGACATTAAATTTCAAAGACCAAAACTCTTTTTCGCCAGTAATATAAGCAATAGGCTCACCATTTTTCCTGCGTTCTAAACATTCAGATAAAGCGATCAATTCTTCATCAGTTAGCAATGTTTCACTGAACGCCATTAAAAATGTCCGCGTTTTTTGCGTAACAAAACTCAGTAAAATTTCAGCATCTCGCTTTGGGCTTTCACTATCTGTTAAGGTTTGAGATGCACTTTTAAGCCATTGTAAATAGGTCATTCATCTTGTTCCGATAAAGCGGCTAATTGATCGGCTTGATATTCTTGTACAATTGGTTCGATCAACATGTCTAACTTCCCTTCCATAACTTCATCCAAACGGTAAAGCGTTAGGTTAATTCGATGATCAGTAACACGACCTTGTGGGTAATTATATGTTCTGATTCTATCTGAACGATCACCCGAACCTAATAAATTACGTCTTGTAGATGCTTCTTCTTGTTGGCGTTTACGTAGTTCCGCATCTTGAATACGAGCGGCTAAAACTGACATCGCTTTAGCTCTGTTTTTATGTTGCGATCGCTCATCTTGACATTCAACAACGATGCCCGTAGGAATGTGGGTAATACGAATAGCAGAATCTGTTGTATTAACATGCTGACCACCGGCTCCAGATGAGCGATAGGTATCAATTTTTAAATCAGCTGGGTTGATTTCAGGCATTTCTGCTTCAGGGACTTCTGGTAAAACAGCAACAGTACAAGCAGAAGTATGAATTCGACCTTGTGATTCGGTTTCTGGCACACGCTGAACTCGGTGTCCACCCGATTCGAATTTCAAATGACCATACACTCCATCACCACTTACTAACATAATGACTTCTTTATAACCGCCATGTTCGCCATCATTTGCACTCATAATTTCAACACGCCAATTGCGTGATTCGGCAAATCTGGTATACATTCGGGCTAAGTCACCAGCAAAAATAGCCGCTTC
The DNA here is from genome assembly GCF_009795865.1 of Gilliamella sp. Pas-s27. Lineage (NCBI taxonomy): Bacteria > Pseudomonadati > Pseudomonadota > Gammaproteobacteria > Orbales > Orbaceae > Gilliamella > Gilliamella sp. Pas-s27. The sequence goes on along the minus strand of NZ_WTEW01000010.1, from coordinate 26,035 downwards.
ATCACCACCCGTTCCTGCTCTAACTTCAACAAAGCAGTTATAATCGTCATTGGGATCTTTTGGTAATAATAGTACTTGTAATTGTGTTTCTTGTTCTTCAACCCGACTAAGTGCTTCGTTGAGTTCTTCTTGTGCCATTTCGCTCATTTCAGGGTCAGACAGCATCATTTTGGCTGTTTCAATATCCTCTTGGGTTTGCTTCCAATCGGTAAAACACTTAACTACACCAGTTAATTGTGAATATTCTTTAGACAAAGTGCGAAAGCGATTTTGATCGGCAATAACCGAAGCATCAGACAATAGAGCTTGAACTTCTTCATAACGCTCTTGTAGCGTTTCTAACTTACTGATAATTGAAGATTTCATAAAAATATATTTTTATAGAGATTAGTTGAATTTGCGTGGCATTATATACTTAATTTCCTTGAAAATATAGTTTAGGCTTGTTATCAAAAAGTTATCTCTAATCATTGCATAAGAAATCAATAATAAAACGATTGAATAAGATGAAAATTTTATAACTAATAAAAATGCCGTTAGTTTAAACTAACGGCATTTTATTAAGTAAATAAATTATTTATTGTTACTATTTCTTCTTCGCTTTAGCATTTGGTAAATCAGTGACAGAGCCTTCATAAATTTCAGAGGCTAAGCCAATTGATTCATGCAATGTTGGGTGAGCATGAATTGTTAATGCAATATCTTCGGCATCACAACCCATTTCGACAGCTAAGGTGATTTCACCAAGTAATTCACCGCCATTTGCGCCAACAACTGCACCACCTAATAGGCGATTATCTGCTTTATTGAAGATCAGTTTTGTCATCCCTTCAGAGCAATCAGAAGCGATAGCTCGTCCTGAAGCTGCCCATGGGAAGATTGATACTTCATAATCAATACCTTTTTCTTTCGCTTCTTTTTCAGTTAAACCAACCCAAGCAACTTCGGGCTCAGTATAAGCGATAGAAGGAATGGTTTTTGGATCAAAGAAGTGTTTTTTACCTGCAATCACTTCGGCAGCCACATGACCTTCGTGTACGCCTTTGTGCGCAAGCATTGGTTGACCAACAATATCTCCAATTGCATAGATATGTGGAACATTGGTACGCATCTGTTTATCGACTTCAATAAATCCGCGTTCGGTAACATTAACGCCTGCTTTTTCTGCACTAATTAATTTACCATTTGGTGTACGACCAATAGCCACTAATACCGCATCATAAGTATGGGTTTCGGTGGTACCGTCTTTCTTTTCCATGGTGACATAAATAGCATCATGTTTTGCTTCAACGGTAGTAACTTTAGTTTCCAATCGTAAAGTGAATTTCTTTTGGATCTGTTTAGTAAAGACTTTAATCACGTCTTTATCGGCAGCCGGAATCACTTGGTCAAACATTTCAACTACATCAACTTCTGAACCAAGCGCATGGTATACAGTCCCCATTTCAAGACCTATAATTCCACCACCCATTAATAATAATTTTTTAGGAATAGTGGTTAAAGCTAAGGCATCTGTAGAATCCCAAATACGAGGATCATCATGCGGAATAAAAGGCAACTTAATTGGACGAGAACCTGCTGCAATAATTGCATTATCAAAGGTGATTTTAGTAATTCCTTTTGAAGATGTCACATCCATGGTATGACTACCTGTAAATTGAGCTTCACCTTGAATCACATTGACTTTGCGCATTTTTGCCATACCGGCAAGTCCATTAGTTAGCTGGCTTATAACTTTTTCCTTCCAACCTCGGACTTTATCAAGTTCCAATCTAGGTGTACCAAAGTGGATACCATGTTCGGTTAATGATTTGGCTTCATCCATTACTTTAGCAACATGAAGCAATGCTTTTGATGGAATACAGCCTACATTTAAACAAACACCACCAAGTGTTGAATAACGTTCAACAAGAGTAACTTCTAATCCAAGATCGGCTGCACGGAACGCAGCGGAATACCCCGCTGGTCCTGCACCCAAAACAACAACTTGAGTTTTAACTTCTTGACTCATAATATTTCCTCCTACATCACTAAACGACGTAAGTCGGATAAGACGTTAACAATATGGCTTAAGAAACGCGCGCCATCAGCGCCATCAATCACACGGTGATCAAATGATAATGATAAAGGTAACATTAAGCGTGGTGTAAACTCTTTACCATTCCAAACTGGTTTCATGCTAGAGCGAGATACACCTAAAATACCGACTTCTGGCGCATTAACAATTGGTGTAAATGAGGTTGTACCAATACCACCAAGACTAGAAATAGTGAAGCAGCCACCTTGCATATCGCTACCAGTTAATTTACCTTCACGTGCTTTTTTAGAAATTGCAGCAAGTTCACGAGAAAGCTCAACAATACCCTTTTTATCAACATCTTTAAATACTGGCACGACAAGACCATTTGGTGTATCAACAGCAACACCAATATTAATGTATTTTTTGATAATTAAGGTTTGGGCATCTTCAGATAATGAGCTATTAAAGCGTGGATAGGCTGTTAATGCACTTGCTACCGCTTTCATGATAAACACAAGTGGCGTGATCTTAAGATCAAGTTTCTTCTTGTCTGCTTCTGCATTTTGTTGCTTACGGAATGCTTCTAAATCAGTAATATCCGTTTCATCAAATTCTGTCACATGCGGAATCATTACCCAGTTACGGTGTAAATTGGCACCTGAGACTTTTTGGATCTTCGTTAATGGTAAGCTTTCAACTTCACCAAATTTACTGAAATCAACTTTAGGCCATGGTAATAAACCAGGTAATGCACCACCAGTAGCACCACTTTCAATTTGTTTTACCGCATTTTTTACATAAGTTTGAATGTCTTCACGTAAGATACGATGTTTAGGCCCCGTTGCAGTAACTTTAGCTAGATTAACACCAAATTCACGTGCTAAACGTCGAACCGATGGTGTTGCATGTGCATAGGCATCATTTTCGACAAAATCGTTACCTGCTGGCGTTGCTGCCACAGCGGCTGTCACTGGTGCACTACTACTTGTAACAGGTGCTGCTGGTGCTGGTTTTTCAGCCACAGCAGGAGCTGCGTTAGCAACTGTAGCAGGAGCATTACTTGCAACAGTTTCAAATTCCATAATTTTGGAACCTGTTTTTACTTTATCGCCCACTTTTACCGTAATGCTTTTAACTGTACCGGCAATAGTTGCAGGAATTTCCATTGACGCTTTATCACCCTCAACAGTAATTAACGAATCATCAACAGATATAGTATCACCTACTTTTACCAAGATTTCGGTCACTTCAACTTCGTCACCACCGATATCAGGTACATTAACATCAACCGTTTGGCTAGCTGTCGCCACCGCAGGTGCTACTTCAGATTTTGGTGCTTCTTGTGCTGGAGCAGGAGCAGCCGATGCAACTCCGCCCTCTTCATCAAAGACCATGATGTCAACACCTGTTTTGACTTTATCACCAATTTTTACTGAAATGGATTTGACAATACCAGCTTGTGGGGCTGGAATTTCCATTGACGCTTTGTCACCTTCGACAGTCATGATTGACTGATCTGCTTCAACTTTATCACCAACATTAACCAGAATTTCGGTCACTTCTACTTCATCACCACCGATATCAGGTAATTTAATTTGAATACTCATTATGACAACCTCTTATGCAATTCTTGGGTTAAGTTTATCAGCATTGATTTCGAACTTTTTGATCGCTTCTTCAACAACACTTGTGTCAATATCACCGCGTTTAGCAAGTTCACCCAATGCAGCAACAACAACATAAGATGCATCGACTTCAAAATGATGACGTAAATTTTCACGGCTATCACTGCGACCAAAACCGTCTGTACCAAGTACTCGGTAACTTTCAGCTGGGACAAATCCGCGAATTTGTTCAGCAAAGAGCTTCATATAATCAGTTGAAACCACAGCAGGGTTGTTATTCATAATCTGAGCTACATAAGGAACTTTAGGTGTTTCACTTGGATGTAACATATTGTAACGTTCACAATCTTGTCCATCACGAGCAAGCTCTGTAAATGATGTTACGCTATAAACTTCAGAGCTAATACCATAGTTTTTCGCTAAGATATCAGCTGCTTCACGTACATGACGTAAAATTGAACCAGAACCTAATAACTGTACCGTCGGTTTACCTTTTTGACCTTCAACAGTATCAAGTTTATAAATACCACGACGAATACCTTCTTCTGCACCTTGTGGCATTGCAGGTTGTGCATAATTTTCATTAAGTGTTGTAATGTAGTAATAAACATTTTCTTGCTCACCATACATACGACGTAAACCATCTTGCATAATCACAGCAACTTCATACGCATAAGCTGGATCGTATGATATACAATTAGGGATGGTTAATGCTTGAATGTGGCTGTGACCATCTTGATGTTGTAAGCCTTCACCATTTAGTGTTGTACGACCAGAAGTACCACCAATCATAAATCCTCGAGCTTGCTGATCACCCGCTGCCCACATTAAATCGCCAATACGTTGGAAACCAAACATAGAGTAATAAATATAGAATGGGATCATTGGGAAGTCGTTAGTGCTATATGAAGTTGCTGCAGCTAACCATGAAGCAGTCGCACCACATTCATTGATTCCTTCCTGTAGAATTTGACCTTTTTCGTCTTCACGATAGTAAGCCACTTGCTCTTTATCTTGTGGTGTATATTGTTGACCATGTGGGTTATAAATCCCAATTTGGCGGAATAAGCCTTCCATACCAAAAGTACGAGCTTCATCAGCTAAAATTGGCACTAATCTTGGCGCTAATTCTTTGTCCTTAAGCATAATGTTAAGTGCACGAACAAACGCAATTGTAGTTGATATTTCTTTCGATTGAGCTTCAAGTAATGGCGCAAATTCGCTTAATTCAGGAATAGAAACTTTTCCTGAAAAATGAGTTAATCTTGAAGGAATATAACCATGTAAGGCATTACGGCGCTCATGAATATATTTGTATTCAGGAGTGTGCTCTTCAAATTTGATGTAAGGCAATTTTTCAAGCGCTTCATCGGTTACTGGAATATTGAAGAAATCACGCACATGACGCACACCATCCATATTCATTTTTTTCACTTGGTGTGCAATATTTTTCGCTTCAGCAGCTTCACCCATACCATAACCTTTAATGGTGTGAGCTAAAATAACTGTTGGACGATCTTTTGTTTCTTTTGCACGTTGAAATGCAGCAAACATTTTAGCAGGATCTTGACCACCACGGTTTAATCTAAAGATTTCTTCGTCAGACATGTCTTTAACTAATTCTGCAGTTTCAGGATATTTACCAAAGAAATGCTCACGAACATAAGCACCATCTTTAGATTTTAAGGTTTGATAGTCACCATCAAGCGTTTCATTCATCAATCGGATTAATTTACCAGACTTATCCTTTTGAAGGAGTTTATCCCAACGGTCACCCCAAAGAACTTTGATGACATTCCAACCAGCTCCTCCAAAAACACCTTCTAATTCATTAATTATTTTACCATTACCGGTTACTGGGCCATCTAATCGTTGTAAGTTACAGTTGATAACAAACACTAAATTATCGAGTTTTTCACGTGTTGCAACAGTAATTGCCCCTTTTGATTCTGGCTCATCCATCTCGCCATCGCCTAAGAAAGCGTAAACAGTTTGTTCAGAGGTATCTTTAAGACCACGATGATTTAAGTATTTTAAGAATCGTGCTTGGTAAATAGCACTAACAGGACCTAACCCCATAGAAACAGTTGGAAATTGCCAAAATTCAGGCATTAATTTAGGGTGAGGATAAGATGATAACCCTTTGCCATGCACTTCTTGACGGAAATTATCGAGTTGTTCTTCAGTTAAACGACCTTCAATAAAAGCTCTCGAATAGATACCCGGTGAAATATGCCCTTGGAAGTAAACTAAGTCACCACCATCTTTTTCATTGCGAGCACGGAAAAAGTGGTTAAAACAAACTTCATAAAATGTAGCAGCAGACTGGAACGATGCCATGTGCCCACCAAGTTCTAGATCTTTTTTTGAAGCCCTTAGTACCATCATAATTGCATTCCAACGAACAATTGAACGAATGCGTCTTTCTATTTCCCAATCGCCAGGATAAGCAGGTTGTTCTTCTACTGGGATAGTATTTATATAATTACTTGTTGAAGAACCAAAAAGTAGTGGCACACCACCATCTCTCGCTTTATTGACTATTTGTTCAATAATATACTGCGCACGTTCGATTCCCTCTTCGCGAATAATTGACTCAACACTTTTAAGCCAATCTTGAGTTTCAATGGGATCGATATCATTCATTTGCATGTCTGACATATAAAAACCTCTTTTTTGTTTAGAAAAATGCAGTATTTGCTATCCTTAATTAAATTGAAAAACATAACTAAACAAGCTAAAACTCTGCATTATGGAGCTTTATTCGTATCAGTCTGCCATTTATAAAAAAAAAGTAAAGCAAACTGCCTCTTTGAAAAGAATGTTAATTCCTATCAAATTAATCAACTATTTCAATACTAATAATTAAATTAACATTATTTATTTGATAAATAACAACATTTAACTTAATAGTAAATATAAATATTATTTTTAATAGCTATACTGAGAATAACTACAAGTTGTCAAGTTATTATAAAATCTGTTATATAACTGTAAAAATTACGGTAATACTACTTGAAGATAACAAAAAAAACTATGATCATTAATAATATCATAATCAAAGACTTAAAAATTAAACCATATGCGTACACCTATCAAGCTATGCATAACTTTACGAAACAACGTAATGAGAATTCCTTTGATGAAATCTGGTTAGTCGAACATGAACCTGTATTTACACAAGGTAAAGTTGGTAAAGCTGAACATATATTAAATCAGACGAATATTCCCGTTATTCAAACCGATCGCGGTGGACAAATTACTTATCATGCTCCAGGTCAACAAATCATGTATATTTTATTTGATTTAAAAAGACTTAAAATAGGTATCCGAGATGTAGTTAGTTATTTAGAAAATAGTGTCATTCAAACATTGCTCCATTATGGTATTATAGCTCATGCAAAACCTGATGCACCGGGTGTTTATATCAACCAAAAAAAAATTTGCTCACTTGGTTTGCATATCAGTCGAGGTTGCACTTTACATGGACTTGCATTTAATGTTGATATGGACCTTTCCCCTTTTAATAACATTAACCCTTGTGGCTATTCCGGATTACAAATGACTCAACTGAAAGAATATGTCTCTAAAATTAACCATAAAGAGATAAAACAACTATTAACTAATAACTTTATTAAACAGTTACCTCAAAGGTAAGATACTAATTATGCAAAATAATGAAACAATAATCAGAAGCACAAAATATCGCGATGCAGATAAAACACGCTTAATTCCAACAATAACATTAGAAGATGCAGCGCCACTAAAAAAACCAGAATGGATGCGAATTAAATTATCTGCTCACTCTGATAATATTGCGCACATTAAAAATACTATGCGCAAACATGGATTACATTCAGTTTGTGAAGAAGCTTCTTGTCCTAATTTAGCTGAATGTTTTAATCACGGTACAGCTACTTTTATGATTTTGGGCGACATTTGTACCCGCCGCTGCCCTTTTTGCGATGTCGCACATGGTAGGCCATTACCACCAGACAGTAAAGAACCAATTAAACTAGCACAAACCATTCAAGAAATGAAATTACGGTATGTTGTTATTACCTCGGTTGATAGAGATGATTTAAAAGATGGTGGAGCTAGCCATTTTGCTAATTGTACTCGAGAAATAAGAGCATTAAACCCAAATATAAAGGTTGAAACATTAACACCTGACTTCCGTGGTTGTATTCATGAAGCAATTGAAGTTTTAAGTGATAATCCACCTGATGTATTTAATCATAATTTAGAAAATATACCTCGCTTATATAAGAGAATCCGTCCTGGCGCTAGCTATGAAGGATCACTTAAATTATTGGCAGCGTTTAAAGAACAACATCCAGAAATTCCTACAAAATCTGGTTTAATGGTAGGACTTGGTGAAACCAATCAAGAATTAGTTCAAGTGTTAAAAGATCTGCGCAGTCATGGTGTTACTATGTTGACACTTGGTCAATATTTACAACCAAGTAAATATCACTTACCAGTGGAGCGTTATGTTTCACCACAAGAGTTTGAAGAATTGAAGCAAACGGCGTTAAATATGGGATTCACTCATGCCGCTTGTGGACCATTTGTGCGTTCATCTTATCATGCTGATTTACAGGCAATGGGCAAAGAGGTGAAGTAATCTTCACCTCTTTTATTATTCCATTCAAAAATTAAATCAATTATCTACTACCATAAAACGGCGATTTTCGGTAACGATTTGTAAAAAAATCGGTAAGCTAATTTTTTCGCCTTTTCGTAATTTACCATTAAGATCATAAATTTTAGAACGCCCAAAAGCATCTAAAACTACTGTTTTATCATCATACAGTGCAGCAATAGTATTTTCACTACCTGCAACTAACCATTGTCTAGAATTAAGATTAAATAGATTTCTACCTTGGCTATACTGTTTTGGCGGTGTAGTAACATAAAATACATCTTGCATTAATGTACGCATAATATCAGTTTGCGAAGTTACTTCTGTTATCTGGGCTTTCCCTTTATTTGGCCATGACATAATTAAAGGTACTTTTAATGATGCTCGATTAAAATCATTACCTACATCGCGTAATGCTAATTTTTTTGCTTCATCAATTTTAATATCATTCGTTCCAGTAATAATAATAACCGTATTATTATAAGCATTAGATAATTTTAAATAAGCAATTAATGATTCAATATACTGATCTAGCTTTTTAGCATCAGATTGTAGTTCAGATATCGAAACTTTTTTGTTTATATTACCTAATGAATATTGGATTATAGAAAACAAAGGTGCATGATTATCAAGCTTATTCTGTTCTTCATGCCATGCCATCCAGTTTTCGGTTATTTTTTTATTAGATTGTTTTTTAGGTTCTGGTATTGAAAAATTAGATAATAATGCAGAACGATATAATGGTTCTGCAAAACCATCTGCTGAAAATAATCCCAAATTATATTGCTGGTTAGTAACAACATCGAACAATACAGACGGTTTATGCCCGACGAGAATACTGTTGTAGTAATTCGGATCCAATCCATAAAACAGTGAAAAATCATTCAAATAAGATTGATTACTTGCACCATAGTGATTAATAAAAACAATGTTATCTTGAGAAAACTCATTAAGCCACGACATATGTTTAGTTAATAAATTAGTATTCCATCCATCAATAACAATCATTAATACGTTATTTTTTATTGGTGGTTGATCATAAACAATGCGCCCCAAAGGATACTCAATTGTCATTGCAAACGGATTTCCTTCTTGAGTAATACGATCGTGATAATCATTTTCTTTCATGAAACCATAACGCTCAAGAAAGTGACGAGCGGTTAAAGGATAAGAAAGCGGAAGGCTTGAACGCTGCATAGTAATTGGTCGATAAAAATTAGCATCCGCCCAGATATGAATCAAATGAGAAGTAATGAAGCAAACAATAAAAATTATAACGACTGGTTTAGCGTAGCGTTTACGTTTACTTAAACTACGTAGTTTTTTCCAGCTCCAGGCTGAAAATAAGATCTCAATCAATAAAATAAATGGTATAGCAATAAATACTGTACTCAAATAAGAAACTTTTTGTGATGAAAACAATTGCCAAATTGATAAATTAAGATGCATCCTAAAATGAGAAAAAACTTGAATATCAATAATCAGTAACGAAAGCCCTACTGTTGCAAAAAATGTCGCAATAATCCTTTGCCATCGAGAAGAATGAATAAAAAAGCTTAACGGAAAAATTAAAATTAAATAACCAACAAAAGTTAAATAACTAAAATGACCAATAGCACTAATAATTGCATAAAATCGCCCCATAAAGGTACGAGGCCAATCGGCAATAAGTAAATATTGACTACCAAGTAAAATGACAACAAAAATATTAAACAACGTAAACCAGTGACCCCAGCTAACAATTTGTGAGGCACGATCGTCTTTGAAGTAAGTATTTTTGATTTTGAGCATATTTAATTGTTGATAATGGTAGTAATGAAGTAAAACAAACAGCAAATTGTGACTTAGTTTACCCGATTTTAAAAAATCTTTCTGTAATTTTTTTATTCGTTAGCATAAAGATTTTGGTAATCTGTTGGCGATACAATCGATACTTGTTATAATTTAAAGATGAAAATAAGCTAACAAAAAAGACAATAATTTTGGCAATTACACAACTCAACGTACAACAGATCCAACCTGATTTATCATATATTTCTGAACTGAAAAACCAAACTAATACTTCAAAAACATTAGAGGAAAAAAAGTCAGAACATTTACTCATGTGGCAACCACGTGTTGCATCTGCCTTGTCACTGTTATGCCCCAACAAAAGAAAATACTATAGCCCACGCTTTATGTTGCTTAAAGCACCTGAAAGTGAGCTTTTTTTTGATCTATTACAGCAAGCTATTAAATGTAATTTGCCTTCATCACAATTAGGTTACAGTTATTTTTTTAGTGAAAACAAAATTACACTTACCAAAGCAAAAAGTAAACAAGATAATTTTGCTGCTCAAGACAATTGTTTATTTGCATCTTCTGTGGATGCTGAAAAGCTTTTTGGCTGTGTTAGACAACCAGAAAGTAACCCTATAAAATTACAAGCAGGACTTGTTCATCAGGCTAATGGTGGCATTTTAATTTTGGGTCTTCGCTCTCTACTGAGCCAACCTTTACTATGGACAAGACTAAAACAAATGGTAATAAAACAAGAGTTTGAATGGGTTTCAACAGATGAATCTCATCCTTTACCTTTGTCGATTCCACCAATGCCTCTTGACTTGCGCATAGTATTGGTTGGGGACAGACTAAGTTTAGCTGAATTACAAGATTTTGAGCCTGAATTTTATTCAACGTCTATTTATGCTGAATTTGAAAATGAATTACAAGTCACATCAGCATCGCAAATTAAGCAATGGTTTAATTATTTAAACTTTATCGCAAACAAACAACAATTACCGAATATTGACACATTAGCGTTTGAAAAAATTCACAAAGAAGCAACACGTTATACCGGTGATCAATATTACTTACCGCTTTCAGTTGATTGGTTGAATTCGCTATTAGTCAATGCGGCTCACTTTACAAAAAAAAGCACTATTGACCAATCAGCGGTCGAAGAAGCGATAAAACAAAAATCGTGGCATGAAGATTATTTGAAAGAAAGACTACTCGATGAGATCTTCAGTCATCAAATAATGATTAATACTAAAGATCAAGTTGTTGGCCAAATAAATGGATTATCAGTCATTGAATATCCAGGGTATCCAAAAGCTATTGGAGAACCAACACGGTTAAGTTGTCTTATTCATTTTGGTGATGGAGAACTAATTGATATTGAACGAAAAACAGAACTAGCGGGTAACATTCATTCAAAAGGGATGATGATAATGCAGGCATTTATTATGTCTGAATTTGCGATTAATCACCAATTACCTTTTTCAACTTCTTTGGTGTTTGAACAATCCTACAATGAAATTGATGGCGATAGTGCTTCACTTGCAGGACTTTGCGCTATCATTAGTGCATTATCCCAACAGCCAATCGATCAACAATTAGCTGTTACTGGTTCAGTAGATCAGTTCGGGCATGTTCAATCAATTGGTGGTGTGAACGAAAAAATTGAAGGATTTTTTGCTGTTTGTAAGTATCAAGGGTTAACGGGGCAACAAGGTGTAATCATTCCTGCCACCAACCAACGTCACTTAAGCTTAAGTGATGAAGTCATTGAAGCAATCAAACAAGAAAAGTTTTCGGTATGGACAGTTGAACATATTGCTGATGCGCTTTATTTACTGACAGGCATTCCTTACAAAGATAAAAACAGTATTAATCTTTACCAGTTAATACATGCACGTATGCAATCAGTATTATTACAAGATAAAAAACAAGATAGTTGGCTAAGTAAATGGCAAAAATATTGCAAAAAGTAACAATACCCAATAAACTCTAAACCCAAATTTTATTAAAAATAAAAATAACTAGGCAACTTTCAATTTTTAAAATATGTTTTAATTTATATTAAATAAAAGGTTTTTTTATGACATTTGAACGTAAATCATCATACGATAAAGCAGATTTAATTAAATCAGGAAATAATGAACTATTTGGTCATGATGGGCCACCATTACCGTCTGACTCAATGTTAATGATGGATCGTGTTATCGAGATGAATGAAAATGGCGGTAATTTTGGCAAAGGATTTGTCGAAGCAGAGCTTGATATTAATCCTGATTTATGGTTTTTTAAATGTCATTTCAAAAATGATCCAGTTATGCCAGGCTGCCTTGGGCTTGATGCTATGTGGCAATTAGTTGGCTTTTATTTAGGCTGGATTGGTGGTAAAGGTAAAGGTCGTGCTTTAGGTGTTGGTGAAGTAAAATTTACAGGGCAAGTATTACCAACCAATAAAAAAGTGACTTATAAAATCCATTTTAAACGTGTAATTAATCGTAAATTAATTATGGGAATTGGTGATGGTGAGGTTTTTGTTGATGGCAAACTCATTTACCAAGCGTCCGATTTAAAAGTAGGTCTATTCCAAGATACCAACGCATTTTAATTTAACGTTCTCTTTTGTCAGCTTTACTCTATATGAGTAAAGCTGCATATCATGGATTTTTTTATCATATTCAAAACATGAACAATTGTGAAATAACTCATTAATTGTCAATTAAAAAGAACATCTCAGCTTACTGAATTTCAATAATCAATGTATAATGCTACAAATTTCATTTTTTCCTTAATTAATAATGAATCACTTAAAACATCTATTTGTTTGTATTATTTTATTTTGTTTATCAAACACATTAGCTTACGCTGATTTCAGCGGTAAAGTTGTCAAAGTCATTGACGGCGATACCGTCGATATTCTAACCTTCACAAAACAAAAAATCCGCGTTCGTTTACTTGATATCGATGCACCTGAACGCAGTCAAGCTTATGGCAATGCATCGCGAAAACACTTAGCCTTACTCATTGCAGGGAAAAACGTGTTCGTTAAAGAAAATAAAAAAGATATCTATAAAAGAGCCTTAGGTACTATTTTCTTAAATAAAGTCAATATCAATGCCAAGATGGTCGAAGATGGTTATGCTTGGGCCTATCGTTATCACAACACAGCTAACAACAAAGCAATGGTAAAACTAGAAGAAATTGCTAAACAAAACAAAAAAGGGCTATGGAAGGATAAACATCCAATAGCCCCATGGAATTATCGTCATAATAAACAATAAATTATACTCTAAAAATCTTATTTTTTAGGAAAACTTGCTTCAACTTGTTTAAGTAACTCGATACCTTGTTTACAAGCTACTTCTTGAGTCTCTGCAGGCATTGAAGAAACTTGTTGTTTCCCCATTTCTAAGTTTTGTTTAATCATACCTATCATATCAGATTGTTGCTTTGTTAGAGAACCTTCAGGAATAGCTTTAACTAAACTATCAACTTTATCAAAATAGGTTTTACATGATTCAGATAAATCCTCCGCCATAGAAATGGTAGAGAAACCTAATAACACAACAGATAATAATAATTTTTTCATTTTACTGTTCTTTCCTTACATCATAAATTTATTAGAAATATCATAAAAAATGATAATTAATGCTAAAAATAGCCAAAGTATAATAAAAAATTTAAAGTGGCAAGTCTATATACAAAAATACCCTACCAGTAACTACTTACTGATAGGGTATTAATCAAAAAATAAAGTCTAAATTTTAGATAATGGTAACATCAGCAGCCGCGGGACCACGTGGACTATCTTGAATAGAAAATTCTACTTGTTGACCTTCACCTAAGGTTTTAAAACCATCGCCTGAAATTGCAGAAAAGTGTACAAATACATCTTTGCTACCATCAGCAGGAGAAATAAAACCAAACCCTTTACTTTCGTTGAACCATTTAACTTGACCAGTTTTCTTAGACATAATAATCTTCCTATAAATAAATTAATCTCAGCCACTAAGGGCTATATTCAAAAACATAAAACCTAGATTACTTATTAACACTAAGAAGAAGATACTAAAGAAAACTAATTCCAAAGACGAGTAAACTACAAACTACATATATCTAAATGTTATAAAATAAATCCGCATGTCATATGCTTATGACTATTTACGCATAAAAAGATCACTAATGCAAGCAATCTTTTGAAAGATTTATTTAAGAAACGAACATAAAAAAATTATAGTTTGTTTATTCAATGGGATAACGTTATAAACTTATATTAGCTTTCTGCCATTTGTTTCGATTTTTTTATCGTAGCTTCAACTGCATCAATCACAGCTACTCTAAATCCATTTTCTTCTAGCGCATGAACGCCTTCAATAGTTGTACCTGCAGGAGAACAGACCATATCTTTTAACTCGCCTGGGTGCTTACCTGTTTCTAATAATAGTTTTGCCGATCCCAAAACAGCTTGTGCAGCAAACTTATAAGCTTGTTTTCTGGATAATCCCCCTTTTACTGCACCATCAGCAAGTGCTTCAATAAACATAAAAACAAAAGCTGGAGAAGATCCACTAGCACCAATAACAGCATCAATTAAATACTCAGGCACAACTTCTGTTTCACCAATACAATTTAATAACTGTTGAACGACAGACAATTCCTCATCGGTAACTTCAGTATTCGGTGTAATTGAACACATAGCTGCATTAACAAGCGCTGGGGTATTTGGCATAACACGAACAATTTTTTGCTCATAACCAACACATTTTGCAATTGTTTTAATAGTAACACCGGCTGCAATTGAAATAACGATAGTATTCTTTTTTAATTCTTTTTGAATATCACTAAGTACATCCACAATCGCATTAGGTTTAACGGCAATAAAAACAATATCCGACTCACGAGCAACATCTCTTGCTGAATCAAGATTATGAATAGAATAATTTTGATTAAGAACTTGACCTTTATCAGGATGAGGGTCATAAACATACATTTGTGTTCCAGATACGATATTACTTGCTAAAATACCTTGTAATATCGCATTACCCATATTGCCTAAACCGATAAAACCAATTCGTTGTTCCATTTATTACCCTCTTTTAAGAAAGACTATTTAAAAGATTATAAATGATTTTAAATAGAAATCTCAAAATTTTGTATTAAAAAAACTCAACATCAAGTTCTATAAAAATAATAAATTATGTTAATTTTCTGGCATCACTTGCATTCCATATTGCTGTCCTGTCTGCATAAGGGATAAAATCTGCTTAATTTTACCTTCATTGATTAAATTACTTACAGCTGGAGTATTGATAAGCACTTCAAATAAAGCTTTACGTTCATTTTCAGTGGTGACTAGTTTTTGACTTATTATTGCCTTTAAACTACGAGATAATTGGGTGCGAACAAAATTTCGTGAACTCTCTTCAAATACATCAATAATACGATTAATGGTCTGAATGGCAGAACTTGTATGTAAAGTAGCAAAAACTAAGTGCCCTGTTTCAGCTACTGTTAATGCGGTTTGAATAGCTTTTTTATTACGTAATTCTCCAAGCAAGATTATGTCAGGATCTTGCCTTAAAAGGCTATCAAGTGCATGATCAAAAGTTGTAAGTTCCCTTTGTTGAATTAGTGAATATTGATTGTGATAAATAAATTCAATAGGATCTTCTAAAGTAATAATGTGTTTAGATTGAGTCAAATTAATGTACTCAATTAATGATGCAAGTGTCGTCGATTTACCACTTCCTGTGGCGCCTGTCACTAAAATAATACCGCTTTCATGCATTATTAGCTTTTTGAAAACCTCAGGAGCACCTATTTCAGCCAGATCTGGAATATCATTTTTAATGATTCGAAACACAGCCGAAATACCACGTTGTTGATAAAAAATATTGACTCTAAAACGCCCTATTTCAGGAGATTGATAGGCTAAATCAATTTGTTTTTCTTGTTGTAATTGTATTTTTTGTGATTGATTGAGTAACGTTAATAATTCAGTTTCTAACGCTAAAGGTGATAACTTTTCATTTGATAAACACTGTAATTGTCCATTAATGCGAATGCGTGCAACTTCACCACTTGAAAGGTGCAAATCGGACGCTTTTTGCGTTACACTAAGCGACAACATTGAATTTAACATTACATTTGACCTATTGGTTTATTAATTGGGAATTAACATGAATACAGTACGTGACAATTTACTTACTATCAGAAGCACAATTCAAAAAATAACCGAAAAATGCGAAAGAGATCCCAATACAATCGAACTTATTGCGGTCAGTAAAACAAAACCCGTGACCTTAATCAAACAAGCAATAGATGCCGGTCAACTTTCTTTTGGTGAAAACTATGTTCAAGAAGGTGTTGAAAAGATTCTGCACTTTAAACAAACCCATCCCAACACGCCATTAACGTGGCATTTTATTGGTCCATTACAATCGAACAAAAGTAAATTAGTCGCCGAACACTTCGATTGGATGCATACCATTGATCGTTTTAAAATTGCTAAACGCTTAAATGACCAGCGCCCTACATCAATGGCTAAATTAAATGTATTAATTCAGGTCAATATTAGCCAAGAAGCAAGTAAATCAGGGATTTTACCTAACGAAGTAGCAGATTTGGCTAAGCAAATCCTTACACTACCCAATTTGAATTTGCGTGGTTTAATGGCCATTCCTGAAATTGAAAATGATTTTGACAAACAATTACATGTCTTTATTAAAATGCAGGAACTACTACATTCTTTACAAGCCGATTATCCATTTATGGACACATTATCTATGGGCATGAGTAACGACATGCAAGCAGCGATTATTGCTGGTAGCACAATGGTTCGCATTGGCACGGCAATTTTTGGAGCAAGACAGTATTTGTGATATATTGCCTAGATAGTTTATTTTAAGGAGTCTTAAATGGCATCGCTTTATTTTTTAGGAAAAACCCTTTTAACGGTATGCTTATACGTTTTAATTCTACGTTTATGGATGCAACGTGTACGGGTCAATTTCTATAATCCATTTACCCAATTTATTGTTCGAATAACCCAACCCATTATTGCACCACTGCGCAAAGTTATTCCCTCTATAAAACATATAGATACAGCTACATGGGTTCTTTTATACTTTTTTGCTTTCATAAAAATTACGTTTATTGGCTATTATGGAATCATCAATAATTTAAACTGGCCTGTTGGATATCTTTTATATGCTATTGCGGCTATCGCTCACGCATTTGGGCATTTATTATTTTGGTTATTACTATTTAGAGCAATTTTAAGTTGGGTAAGCCGAGGGCAATCGAATGCTGATGAATTGCTTGCCCAGCTAACAGAACCACTTATAGCACCAATTCGACGCATCGTACCACCTATTGGCATGATCGATATTTCATTTATGATTTTTGTATTTATTTTGATGTTTTTAAATATGTTTGCTATTGATATTGTAGGATATTTATGGCTTGTACTTTAAATCCAAATAACAGGGAGCAATAGCAACCTTAGCTTGTTAACAAAAAGCGCGCTTTTTAGCGGGCTTTTTTGATCTAATCGCACAATAGAAAAATAACAACAAACCTTGCTAAGTTTGAAAATCGCCCACTAAAAAGTGATTTTATTACGAATAAAACTGTCAGGAAAGGTATTGATTTTATTGATTTTTTTAAAACAAGATCATATCATCAATATGCTAGTTAAATTAAATGATATCAAGGCGGATAAACAAGCTGATAATGCCATAGCTTTTTTAGATAATATGATCTTCCCAACAAATTACATCTTTTTCATAAACAATGCGATTTTTAACCGAAATTTTTAGCTTGTGCATAAGTTTCTTATTGCCCGTAATAAGCGGATGCCAATCAGGTAATTGCCCCGTTTCAGAAAAATAACGATAAGTACAAGTTAATGGTAACCATTCAATAGTGAGAAGGTTATCACGAGTTAACTTGATACAATCAGGTTCATAATCGAAGCGATTATAATAGTGTTTACATTGACAAGTATTAGAATCAAGCAAATTGCAAGCGACATTGGTATATAATATTTCGTCAGTATCTTCATCCATCAATTTATTTAAGCAACACTGACCGCAACCATCGCAAAGTTGTTCCCATTCATCGTCACTCATCTGTTCTAACGTTTTATGCTCCCAAAATGGCTCAATCATACTTTAAAATCATCTTCTTTTAACATTTGTAAAAAAAATCCATCTGTTTTGATTTTTTTTTCAATTTCATCCGAAGTCCCCACAACAAAACGTCTTTTGCCATCAAGAAGCACTTTCATCACAAATACCGGCGAACCAAAAATAGACATTATTTTTTCAGGAATAGCTGAAAAATCATTTTCATTTTCCATATATAAATAACAATTTTCTTTTTTGGTACTTCGATAAATATAACACCACATCATAAAATAAAACCTTCACTCATCAATATTATGTAAGACAATTTTGTAAATAAACACCAGCGCCAAATAAACCAGGATCATCATGTGTTATCACATAAACAGGGATTTTCTTGACTAAATATGACATACGACCTTTATGTTCAAAAGCCTGTCTAAATGGTGATGTTTTAAAAAATTCAATAAAACGTGGTACAATCCCACCAGCAATATAAACACCGCCTTGTGTATTAAGTGTTAATGCTAAATTACCACCAAAACGCCCCATAAAAGTACAAAAATAGGTTAATGTTTGTAAGCAAAGTGGACAGCTTTTTGATAATGCTTTTTTGACAATAATATCGGGTGTAATTTCTTCTATTGGTTCATTGTTAATATGTTGTAAGGCTTGATAAATATTAACAATCCCATTACCCGATAAAAACCGTTCTGTAGAGACACGTCCAAATTTTTTTCGTAGTTCGGCTAAAATACGATCTTCATCATCGCTTGTCATTGGCAATTCAGTATGTCCGCCCTCTCCTGGTAACGTAATCCAATGTTCATTGACTTTAATCAAATGTGACACACCAAGCCCTGTTCCAGCACCATAAATCGCAATGGGGTAATTTAAATTAGGTTCGTCACCACCAATTTTTACAAGATCTTGTTTTGGTAATTTAGCAATTGACATTGATACTGCTGTAAAATCATTAATCACTTCAAGCTTAGTCAAATTTAATTCTTTAACAAGCTCTGAACGTGAAAATGACAAATTGTTATTTGTCATTTTTATCACATCACTATCATCGATCGGGCAAGCAATAGCAATACATGCCATTTTAACGATTACCGATTGGGATGCTAAATAGTTTTTAACTAATGTTAATAACACATCATCTTTTGCAATAAGTACTTTAGTAATTGATGATAATTCATTAGTTGCTAAGTTATAAAGTGCAAATCTGGCATTGGTTCCACCGATATCGGTAACTAGAGCATATTGACTCATGTTATTTCCTTTATAATAAATTAATTTTTTTATTTAAATGACAAGCATTAACTATCAATTGAAGAAAGTATAACTGCTAATGTCCTTAAATACTGACATAAAACTCACTCAATTACCTAAAATGATAACCACAAAGATGATCTCCATTAATTCACAAAGTATTAACGGATAAAGATAATAAGATAGAGTAATCTATAGCCACTTCTTAAGCTTAAAATAAATATAAGGTGCAACACCCGCTAATAACATCAATAGTAATGAAAATGGGTAACCATATTCCCATTTTAATTCAGGCATAAATTCAAAGTTCATACCGTAAGCTGATGCCACCACTGTTGGTGGTAAAAACACAACCGAAACCACCGAGAAAATTTTAATAATTCGACTTTGTTCAATATTAATAAAACTAGTTGCAGCCTGCATTAAAAAGTTCACTTTTTGAAATAATGATTCATTATGTGGCACAAGCGATTCAATATCTCGAATCACCTCACGAGCTTGTTCTAGCTGATCCACAGGCATTTTAGCTCGACGAACTAAATAATTGACCGCACGCTGGCTATCCATTAAACAAAGACGCACTTTCCAAGCAGTATCTTCAAGTTCAGCTAACGAAGTAATGGCTTCATCATAATGTTCTTGAGCTGAGCGATCCATAATAATTAAGCTCAACTCTTCAAGTTCACTATAAATATTTTCAATTTGATCGGCTAACTGCTCAACTTTAACTTCAAATAAATCAAGTAATACTTCGTAAGGATTTCCATCACCCATAGTTTGATAACGTGAACGCATTCGATATAAACGGAATGCAGGTAAATCGCGTTCACGCAATGTAAACAAACGTCCATTATGCACAGTGAAAGCCACTGTCGAGTTACCAGCTCGATCTTCAGCATCTTCGTAAAAAAAGAATGAGTGGACATGTAAACCTTCATTATCTTCAAAAAAACGCGCTGATGCTTCGATATCATCTAGCTCAATACTGGTTGCTAAGTTTTGTCCTAAATGTGTTAAAACAAAATCACGATCGGCTTCTTCTGGTTCAATTAAATCAATCCAGGTCGCATTATTAATATCGCCTTCATTAATTTTTACTAATTGTTTGTTTTTTAATCCAAACGCATTAATCATAAGGCCTCCTATTGAGGGAATTTTTTAGAACATTACATTAACAAATGCTTGGTATTATACTCGTTATAGCAACAAATTCCTATGTCCACACCAATCTTTCTATATCTTTATAAAAAGAGAGCAAAATTCCATAATTGAATTAAATTCGCTGATATTACTGTAGTCTCATGTTACAATACGCAACTTAAATATTTATGCAATTTTTAGGAGTCAAGAATGGCCAATCGAGGAATAAATAAAGTCATTTTAGTTGGTAACTTAGGTCAAGATCCCGAAGTTCGTTACATGTCTAATGGTAACGCCGTTGCCAATATTAGTATTGCAACGTCAGAAACATGGAAGGATAAACAAACTGGTGAAAACCGTGATCGTACTGAATGGCATCGCGTTGTTATATTTGGTAAATTAGCTGAAATTGCGGGCGAATACCTAAAAAAAGGTTCACAAGTTTATCTTGAAGGACAATTACAAACTCGAAAATGGCAAGATCAATCAGGACAAGATCGTTACACAACAGAAGTTGTAATTAACCCTATTGGTGGTACTTTACAGATTTTAGGCGGACGCAATAATGGTGAAAACATAGGAGGCAGTTCACAAAATTGGGGACAAAGTGCCAATAACACATCATCTGCACCAGTGACTCAATCCCGTTCTACAACACAAAATGCACCAGCACAACCTGCAACAGCACCAGAACCGCCTATGGATTTTGATGACGATATTCCATTCTAGGATCTACTTTAAATTAAAAGTATAAAAAACCTCTTTAGAATCCCTTAGTAATTAAGGGATTCTTTGTTTTTATTTCATATAAAATAATTATAGGAAATTGTCTAGTTTATACTTCATGATTAAAATACCTTCTAAAAACTCATATAAAAATTAATAAAGCGTTTTAGCTTTGTTTTCTCGCTTTTGAATCGTTAGTATAATTAATAGGATAAATAAAAAACGGTAACACAATTTAAATAAAGCATTCTCATTGTTTATTAAAATAAATATTAAAAAACATTTGTAATGGACAAAATAGATAATCTAAAAATCAGTCAGGAAAAGCATTGATTTTATTGAAGTTTTTTTGATAAAAATGTTTTAAAAAACTTCAATAAAATCAATACCTTTCCTGAACACTTTTTTAAAAGCAAAGTCCATGTCCAACATAACCATTTTGATCAATTTATTTGTCAGTTTTTTGCATATTTTAGTTTTATTGTCAAAATAAAGAGACTATTGCAAGTCATAGATAAAACAATGTCGTTGAAAGCCATACTATTCTCGTAGCTCAAGTACAAAAATAAGTAAATTTGTTGCGTAGACTTCCTTAACCAAAAAATGTTTCAGCAAATTTTATCAAAAAATTCGCAAAAAACGGGATTAATAATAAATTACCATTTTAATCATTTCATTTTAAATATGCTATTTAAGATACAAGTTCTGTAACTCCCCCCTAAAATAGTACAGCAAAAAAGTAGAAAATTCTCTATGATAAAAGAAAAGGGGATTTAATTATGAAAAAAATGACTGAACATCAAATCGTCGCTATTTTAAAAGAAGCTGAAGCGGGTATTCCGGTTAAAGAACTGTGCCGTAAATAGGGCATGGGTAATTCAACTTTCTATAAATGGCGGGAAAAATACGGCGGAATGGAAACTTCGGATATCAAACGCTTAAAGGAGCTGGAGGCTGAAAACCGCAAGCTTAAGCAGATGTTTGCCGAACTGAGCTTAAAATCCCTGCTTCAGGAAGAAATCTTAAAAAAACTATAGTGCACGCAGGTACGTAAAACGTGGGCGGAAATGCTACAAGTGACGCATATGATTGCAATAAGCTGTGCGATGATAGTGTGGGATTAAGTCGCAGTGCTCATAATTTTGTTGTAAGGCGAAGTAAGAGTATAATTAGAAGCCATTAAAATAAAATAAAAAATGGCTCCGGTTTAAACATAAATTTTGCGGTAAAGGTAAATAAACTAATTAGGTGAAATATTATGAAAGATAGTAGTTGGGTATGGGTTTTTAAAAAAGATGGTATCCCAATGGTTTCTGCTGTATTTTCTTCTCTTGAAAATGCGGATAATTGGTTGAAGCTTAATAAATTAACAGGGATATTAACGAAAATGCCTATAGATATTGGTGGCTATGAGTGGTGCATTCAAAATAAAGAACAAATGCTTGAACACTATCATTACGAAAATGGCATCAGATTAGTTTTTTAAATGAAAACCCTGACTATCTAACTAATATACATATTACAAAAAATTGAAATAAATACAGGAAAAATATGTCTTTTAGGAGAGGAAAGTTATGGTTTAGAAGGTTTTATCACATATATGATATCCGATGAATATTTGAAAAGAAGAGTTGAGAACTGGATACGTTCCTTATATAGGTAATACATCTAAAAATACGGGTCGATAATGGGCCAGAATTTACAGGAAAAACCTTTATAAACTGGGTTAAATCACATGATATAGCCATTGATTATATCCAGCCCGGTAGCCCTTATCAAAATGGCTATATTGAACGATTTAATCGTACCTATCGTACTGAAGTACTCGATTTATCTCTTTTTAACCACTTAGCACAAGCCAGGAGAATAACTGAAGAATAGTTAACGATTTATAACACCGAAAGATCGCATGAGGCATTAAATAACATGTTTAGAATAGGATCTCAACATCCCCTGCTACAATAGTTATTGTGCAAAAAAGTATCCATTAATCATAGATACTTTTTTATGCTTGATAACATTCAACCCAGCGTAAGTACTGTAACCAAAGAGGATCGAACTCACATTCAATTTTAACTGATAATGTATTATATTGGTTTGTTATTTGTTTTACTAATTGGAGTACTGACTGTTTATTTCCTACATACCATAGCATATTTCTTACACCTCCACTAAGACTATTTTGGCAATGAATTCCTCGCTCATCAGCACGTAAAGCAAGATTAATAGCATCTTCTAATTCATAAACAAGTGAAAGTGTCTCTTTACTATCAACATCAACTATAACATTAAGTGCATAACAATAATTTTCATGTCCTAACAAAGAATTAGCCACTTCATTACGATGCACTAACATTTTAAGATCTGTTAATTCAAATACAATCCATTGTTCTTCTTGAATATTAAATATACCGGTATGTTTTAAATCTTCTTTCCATAACCGATCAAAAATAGTTACAAATTGGTTAGCAGGAATTGTGGTAGCACTCTGATCTATCTTTAAAAACTCAACAGCTTCTACTCTAACAGCAAAATCATATTCACCTAATAGATGATCAAGATAGATTAATGCCATCGTTTCTGCCTGTTTTATCATTTCTTCAGGGACTGTCTTAGCAAACATAATACCGATAGATATTTTACGACAACTTTCTTTGTATTGAATTAATAAATCAGTTGCACCTAATGAAAAAGAACTCCCTTTAGATTTTATAACAAATGTATCTACATTATTAATGCGCTGACGAAATGCTTCTACTTCGAAAAACTGAAGATCAGGTGCTTGTCGGGAAATTTCTATTACGTATTCGAAGCGTTCAATTTTTCCATCCGCAGTAAAAATAATTTTATGATTCTTAGTATCCCCTACAGCAATTTCAGCAATGACATCTAACTGATTTTCATTTAATAGATTATTGATATTTTTAATTATATCTATAATATCAAGTTCATTAAGAGATTGTTCAGAATTTTTTACCTGTTGCCAAAAATCTCGAATCATCGCACTTAAATGCTCTTGTGAGCTTTGTTGCTCTTTTGGTGTGTTTTTAATATCAGGCGATAGTTTTTTCCAAAAATTTTTGAAAAACATATACATTAACCTCTTAAATCAATAAGAATCATACAAAACTAGTATTAATAATACACTATATTTATTTAAATTTTATAATTATTAATCATCTAATAAGATAATTAATTAAAATATTAATGATATAATATTCAGCAATATGTATAGTAGCTCAAACTTAATCTGACACACACCTATTACTTATCGACCTTTATTTTAACAAAATGCGTGTCCGATGAGCAAAATAAATTCTTCAATTGCTTTTCCTTAACCAATTCTTTTGCATCCAAGCTATCTTTCCATAACGATATTTTCCAGAGAGTGTTCTTTCTCAATTGTAAAATTCAATGTAACTCCCCTGTAAATATCCCAAACTTAGTACATAATTCACGTAGAAAATTAAGCTGCTTGTTTTAGTGTTTTATACTCAATTGGTGTCATGTTATTTAATGCCTCATGCGGTCTTTCGGTGTTATAAATCGTTAACCATTCTTCGGTTATTCTCCTTACCTGTTCCAGATTATTAAAAAGATATAAATCCAATACCTCTGTACGGTACGAACGGTTAAATCGTTCAATATAGCCATTTTGATAAGGGCTACCGGGCTGGATATAATCAATGGCTATATCATGTGATTTAGCCCAGTTTATAAAGGGTTTTCCTGTAAATTCTGGCCCATTATCGACCCGTATTTTTAATGGATACCCATGATATTCGGCCAGTTTATCTAAGTAACGGGTGATCCTTCCTGCTGGTAAGCTTACTGCAATATCAATCCCTAACGCCTCACGATTAAAGTCATCAATGACATTGAATGTTCTAAAGCGACGTTGATTACGGCTACTGTCACTCATAAAATCCATTGACCAACATTCACCTTGTTTATTGGGGACGAATAACCTTTCCGGGCATCGTGGAGGAATACGTTTTTTACGCTTTACCCTGAGATTAAGCTTTAATTCACAATACACCCGATATACCCGTTTATGATTCCATTTATAGCCGAGCTTTCTAATACGATTAAAGCATTTAGGAAAGCCCCAGCGTAAATGCCGGTCTGTGATAGCATTCAACACCAAAACCATCACCGAGTCATTCAGTAATTTAGGTTGATAATAATAAGCACAACGGCTTAAGCCAACAATGGCACAATTCATAGTAATAGTAACAGAATGATTTTGTTTTAGTTGCTGTGCCCACGTTTTACGTACCTGCGTGCACTATAGCTTTTTTAAGATTTCTTCCTGAAGCAGGGATTTTAAGCTCAGTTCGGCAAACATCTGCTTAAGCTTGCGGTTTTCAGCTTCCAGCTTCTTTAAGCGTTTGATATCCGAAGTTTCCATTCCGCCGTATTTTTCCTTCCATTTATAGAAAGTTGAATTACCCATGCCCTATTTATGCCACAGTTCTTTAACGGGAATACCGCTTCAGCTTCTTTTAAAATAGCGACGATTTGATGTTCAGTCATTTTTTCATAATTAAATCCCCTTTACTTTTATCATGGAGAATTTTCTACTTTTTTGCTGTACTATTTTAGGGGATAGTTACAGATTAATTGTCGCAGGATTAAATTGTCGATTTAAATGGTTTGGTGCAAGTGTCGACGATTTACCACCGCTAGGATAGACATGTTG
>NZ_WTEW01000107.1:0-404 GCF_009795865.1 Gilliamella sp. Pas-s27 | reverse complement strand
GCATTAATTTTAACCCTTATTTTTAAAATACCTTTGATTAATATAACTAATTTATATTGATTAATTAGATAGCAGGAAAAACACACTTGCCAGAAAAAAGATAAGAGTAGCAATTTTTATCAATCTAGGAAGGTGACGGCTGCTTACTTTATAGACCGTAATGATAAGCTTTGTCTAATTAGGCATCAGAAACAAACGAGTGGGATATGTTTTCCTGAAAAAACCCTGGATTACACCATGAAGTGCAATTTTTCTTAGCTCCTTCGAATAAAATGTAATAGTCTTCACTTAATCTGACATTTGAGTTATTTTATAACACAAATAACTTGAATGTCAGATTAAGTAAAGACTATTACACCTTAATCAACGTGCCGCCTCCGAAACGAGAGATATGATAATAAAAT
>NZ_WTEW01000106.1:0-405 GCF_009795865.1 Gilliamella sp. Pas-s27 | reverse complement strand
AAAGATTTGTGGGCGGTATTTTGATGGCATTTTATTCTCCTTTTATTTATTCATCGTGAAATTGGTTGCTGCTACGATTAATGATGAGTGGGATTTCGTCATTATCTTGTGCATTAGGGTTGATATTGATTTGATAGCTACTGACTAGATCATAAGCAAAGGTGCCCGCTACCCATGTTATCACCGTTAGATCATTCTCTGACTGGTTAGGATCGGTTTTTTTCAGTTCGATTTTTTCAATATCGTTAAAATGGGCTTGCCATACCGCTTTGCCCATTCTTGCCAAACTGCAACGGCTTTTGGGCTATTCCGTTATATTGTGCCGTTGTTTAATTTCCGCAAGCTCTTCTTGCGATGTGGCATTAAACGCTTCAACCATCCATTCGGGCCAGCCTTGACCGTCAA
>NZ_WTEW01000105.1:0-417 GCF_009795865.1 Gilliamella sp. Pas-s27 | reverse complement strand
CTTTGATACCGGTAATGGTTTGAATTTGCTTGCCATCATATTTACGATAAACCTTGATACCAACGATATTCGCTTCTTCTTTTTTTTTCTTAGAAACTATCGCCTTAAAATAAAAGTCTTTGGTGCTATCCCGCTGTAAATAATCTATATTATTAAATTCCACTTTGCGCAATGAATCTTCATTGTATTTTTTATATTCAAATATTTTATGTAAATTGACTTTCTTTCCGTTAAGCGTATAGCCAGTAAGATGTTGATAGTCCTCAGTACCACGATAAAAAGTGCCTTCATCAAAATTTTCAATATATATTTTATCTAATACTTTTTTAGAAGAATCCGTGTAATCTACATTAAAATTAAACACATCATTAGGCTTACTGATAAAACTTAAATGCTTAATTTGATGCTCTTTACCCG
>NZ_WTEW01000104.1:0-432 GCF_009795865.1 Gilliamella sp. Pas-s27 | reverse complement strand
GCCTTTGCCATTTCAAACGTTTATTATATTGATAATCACTTATTGTATATTGTCTAAAACGATAAGTAATAATAATAGGCAAAATAGAGAAAAAGTAATACGCAATGTAAATCAATATAATCATCTGTGTTATTTCTCTAGTTGTTAATGGTGGAAAGCTAACTTCACTAAATTCATTATTATTTCCATTTTTTCTTTTTCTTTTTTAAATACTCTTTTGGGCTTTCTAACCAGGATATTGGAAAAAGATAAATAATTAGAAATATACTTGCTGATAATAAAAGAGGACCATAATCTTGATTAGAACGAACGATACGTTCGAGTTCACATGCAATTATAATTTGGACACCCAGAGCAATATAATTGAAAACCAACATGATGCGCCTTTGCCATTTCAAACGTTTATTATATTGATAATCACTTATTGTATAT
>NZ_WTEW01000103.1:0-433 GCF_009795865.1 Gilliamella sp. Pas-s27 | reverse complement strand
GTATCGAAAGTGGTGAATGGTATGCCCGCCTACGCCACGAACAAAAAATCAGCCAACAGGTGATTATCCACGGTAAAAGCAACCGCTATGCCCTTGCACCGGGTCAATGGATTAACATCAAAGGCAGTCCACTGAATAATATTAATGACGGCGTGATTATTTTAAGTGTACAAGGACACGGTAACCGCACCGAGGCTTATGAGCTGGAATTTACGGCTATTCCTTATCAGGCCTTAACGCTCTACCGCCCTGCGCCTATCCGCTGGCCTCAAATCAGTGGCACCTTACCCGCAAGGGTGACCAGTCCTGACCATGACACCTATGGTTATATTGATACCCAAGGACGCTACCGTGTTAAATTTAACTTTGACTTAAAAACGTGGAAAAAGGGCGAAGAAAGCCTTTGGGTGCGTTTAGCCAAGCCGTATGCCGG
>NZ_WTEW01000102.1:0-434 GCF_009795865.1 Gilliamella sp. Pas-s27 | reverse complement strand
TTGTCTAATCCTTCAATTTGTCTTGAGGTAACTTTACGACGTGGTTCAACATCCATAAAACTTTTGGCATCGTCTCGGCTGTAATATATATATCTTAAACCCGCTTTATTTAATGGCCTGTCCGTTCCATACTCCATAAAATGGCTGATCCAATCCCAAGCATAAGCTAATTGATTAGTTTCACCAATTTGGATATATTCAATCACTTCGTTACTATTTGGTTTACAAGCTACGCCAAACAACATATGGTGTTCAATTGTACCACCACTAGCAAAGGCACCTGTTGAACTTTGTAATACCGCATGAAAGTCTGCCCAATCATAAACTTTGATTTGATATTTTTTTAAATCCTTAAATGCACTAAATGGTAACCAAAATGTTGACATCCATTTTTTTGCCACTGCTTCGTAAAGATACACTTTACCTGTTTTACG
>NZ_WTEW01000101.1:0-446 GCF_009795865.1 Gilliamella sp. Pas-s27 | reverse complement strand
CAAAAAAAGGAATTACACCGAATACTAAATAAATTATATAGTTATTTATCATAATATATCCTAAAATTATTCATTAGCTATTTTTAACAATAATGAAGCCAATGGCTTACCATTTAACGTTGCAGAATCTTTACAGAAATATTCATCTTTTAAATAAATTTGATCAAACTCTCTTACATCATAATGTACCCAACTTGTTGCTCCAATATCAGACGATTCTAAGTTAAACATATTTTCTTGACCAGCTAACCAATCCCATTTTGCTCCTAAATATTTATTAAATATTTCTTTGCGTAATTTATTCATATCATTACATGATCTTGTCCTGACACCATTTTTATTAAAATGTATATCTAAAGCCTTTCCTTTATGGTTTGTAGTTCGTCTATTTGTTTGAAGATTTCGATCATAACACCTATATCCTGATGAAATTTTTCTAAAACTAT
>NZ_WTEW01000100.1:0-452 GCF_009795865.1 Gilliamella sp. Pas-s27 | reverse complement strand
TCTAAAACCCGTGCCTTAGCAGACCAGTTACCTGAAAGCGAAAAGACTATCATATTAGTTGAAAAAGAGGCCATATTAGCGCAAGCCGCTAAACCTGATGGCAGTTTAAGTTGGGGGATGGGAATTCATTTTACTGGTGATAATGAAAGTTATTATATTAAGGTCAAGCCATCCTATACCTTTAATCTTCCCTCAATATTATTTGATGCATCAAAAGCACGGACGTTATCAGACATCGATATGGGTAAAGTGAATGGGGGGATTAATGGAAAAATACAAACCAAAGGCAAACAACCACAATGGTATAGCTTAACGTTGGAAGATAAAAAGTATTTAATGAGTACTTACCCGTCACGCTATCCAGAGTTAAAGCTGTCAGATATTCCAGATATAGTTGAACTGATTAGTGGTGGACAGGGGCAAGCGATTAGGTTACCGAGTGTGTATTCTAA
>NZ_WTEW01000099.1:0-456 GCF_009795865.1 Gilliamella sp. Pas-s27 | reverse complement strand
CTTTTGCTAAAGTCTATACCGAGAAAAACAGTCTGATTGCTGCTGATATGCTCAATGATAAAGTGCTTCCTTTCTTTGACAGCGAACAAGTGCCACTTTTACGCATTCTTACAGACCGAGGTACGGAATATCATGGCCATAAGGAGAGCCATGCTTACGAACTTTATCTTAATCTAGAAGATATTGAACACACCAAGACCAAAGCCTACAGCCCACAAACTAACGGCATTTGTGAGCGATTCCATAAGACGATGAAAACAGAATGTTATGATATTTTATTTCGACGTAAGATTTACACGCAATTGAGTGAAATACAAAACGATATTGAGCAATGGCTTGAATTTTACAATCAAGAAAGAGCACACTCTGGAAAATATTGTTATGGGAAGACACCCTGGCAAACATGGAATGATGCAAAGGGGTTGGTTAAGGAAAAGCAATTGGAGAATTTATTTT